>NZ_JAZHOC010000037.1:0-30532 GCF_036553575.1 Methylobacter sp. Wu1
CGAGTTTGGTCGCTTATTCCTATCAGGATAAAAAGCCGGCTCTTCAATTACGTGAGGCTGATTTACTCCCTCTTTTACAGAATGCTTAAACCGAACTCAGGTTAAGTTAAGTTGACACAAGTGAAATAAATTGTCTCCTCCATGAGATAGAAAAGCATAAAACGAAGCGTTTTACACCAATATCCTGAAAATCAGGCAATCCAGACATCGTCTCTTCTCGTTACCATTAACTAACTGCTAAAATAAGCGGCTTCTAGCGTAGCGCTAGTGCAAAGGGCGGCTTGACTTGATGCGATGTTTATTTATTGATATTGAGCCAAGCTGGATTTCTTATGTAGGCGGCAATTGTATATAGTTCTGGTCGGATTTCTATAAGTAGGAATACTGATAAATTAGAGCTTGAGCAGGATATATATCAGTAGTAAACCTACCGCACCAACATCGCAACCTTCCTGCCTCTAATATCAAAAGTAGGAACGATATATGGTAATTTTATAATTATTATTTAAGTTGTAATTAAATTTACCGTTTCGATTTGATGTGTAATTTCTGTATATAAATCTACGTCAACTTCAGGCACTGCAATAGACACAATCAATGCATATCGAGCTTTTTTATCCCATCTTTGCAGTTTAGTTCGTGTACGCCACCACCCCATTGCCGGATAAATAGCTATTTGTCCACGTTCGGCAAGCTCAACTGCTGTACCTTTCCATACATCTTTATGAATTGAACCTCTGTGCCGAAAGTCACCTAATAGCCAGTTTGGGTCACTTGGTGCTCTGCTCGTTCCTTCTTCCTCATCATGAGCATGCCGACTAAGTCGACGTTGAAAATCTGTGACAGATTCTCTGGGGCGCTTCACATCAAACCGTAGCTGATGACTGGGATAGCTGTACTTACCCGTAACGTTTCGGCTTGAGGGGTTGGGCTCAATAAAATACGACAATGTGACCGTCATTTCGACTTCAACTTCACCAAGCTCCAGTAAACTATCTTTTGGCCATGGTAACTCATGCATGTGCATATCCCGAGTGCTTGGCGACTTACCATTTTCTTTCTGATAAGGCTGGAGCTCGTCTTCAACGATCAACGCGAGTGAATTATTCGTGCTCCACAACGCTCTTTCCAATTTAGGAATACCAAATCCGACACAACGAACCAGATGCTGAGCTTTCTGTCTATCCGTAGAACCATTATTAAACTGTTGCTTCATAGCATCGCTCCACTCCGCGGAATGGACTATCAATGCTCTGACAGTCTCTGGCCATAATGCTGGATAATGTGCGTAGATTTCTGCTGCAAATTTAGCTGCTAGAGCGGTAGCTGCACTAGTAGCTTCAAAAGTAGAGAAATGCCGTTCAATTGCGCGATAATGTGTTGTTAATAATTTTAAACTAGCAAATCCGGCACAACTGTATTGATCTATACCAACATTACCTCCTTCAAATACAACCTCTGGCTTTATTGGCATTTTTTTATTCCATAAAACAGAAGTGGTACTGTAGGGTGATAGACCTCCAAAAGGAGCTAGAGGATTATAAACACCTCCTGTAACTTCTGTAATAAGAGCTTTATGTGTATATGCTCCGACAGTAAGCGCATTCCAAGCTTGTGCTGGATCATGAATATCTTGAAGTTCATTATAAGCAGGGTATCCCATTAGAGCAGTCAGATCTTGGCCTGTATTCCCTGCACATACGGTAATAAGCCTTCGATTTTGATTTTCACCTAAATAATCTACGGCTAAGCTGTCAACAGTACTTGACCATGCTGAAGGTTTCCCTCGGTCTCTTCCATCAATGGAGGACAAAGCCATTGCAAAAACTCGTGTACGAGCGTAATTTGCTATCTCGGGAAGAGAAATGCCATCAGCAGTAATTATTCCATGATGTTTTCCTTCGTTATCACCTGAATATCGAAGAAGTTTGACCGATTCAATTCTGTGATTAATTTGAACTTGTTCCGAACTGCTTAGCGACTCAGCCAAATCCCCCCATATAGCTAGCCCTGCCATTCCAGTACCGTGACCGTCATCATCTGTGGGGAGCCACTCGGAATCAACTGAAAATTGATCTTGCTCGGTGATAAAGGGTTTTATAAGAGGGTGACCAATATTAATTCCCGTATCAAGAATACACACATAGGGCGTATTGTCGTCCTGAACATATAATCGCATAAGCAGATTTTCAGTCCAGGCTTGTTGCTCTTCAGGAGGTAACTCATCAAAAAATGCCGCAGTCTCCTTGGCTCTTCGCAACTCGGACACTTTGCTCAACAATAAAACGCTATTAGAAAAACTCCGTCTCGATCCCTTAGCAAGCAAAACTGAGCGTTCCGGGAATTCGAGTATTTGATCAGAGACTTGAATATTTGCACTTTTAGCGAGCAATTTGAAATCATGAATTACCGCTTGCCTATCATCCAAAACCGGCAACCAGATTTCCCACCAAAATGTCTCATTAATATCTTTTGGAAGCTGGTCGCTATTATCAGTCCACAGAGCATCCAATGCCGCAACCTTAAATGTCTGAATGGCATCAATCAACTTTTGATTATCTATCGGTCTACCATTTATATCTTTTTTATGCTCGAGGTAAGCCTGAAGCTTTTTATCTATCGTTGCTAATTTGCCCTGTGGTACAAAAATCGTGGCACATACTTGGTTTCCTGTATAACGAACGTTTAGTAGTTCAATACCTTGCTGAGCGTCGGCAAGGCTTTCAACGGCCATCTCTACGCCTGGAAAACTCTCAAATGCTACCTGGATGCCAAGACTTGATTCTAGATCGTAATTTTCAGCTAATTCGCTAATATCACTTTGTGCTTGAGTGAGTTGATCTAATTGAGATTTAAGCTGATTACCATGTTGTTGGCGATTTTGCGCAGGCACATTTCTATTTACTACTACAGTACCAGGATAGGTATATTTCGCTGATTTAGCATTTTGGCCAAGAAAGATATGAGGCTTAACCTCCTTATTTTTTGACATTTAATATCCTTATTACTTAACCAGATGATGATTAATGTTTCTTCGATCAGCAATTGCTTTATCTAATATAGAAAGTGTTATTTTATCGTATTTATGTATCAATAAGTCTTTAATAGCGTCTTCCGAAGCAAGTGTAATTTCTGCACTACTAAGCCCTTGCGCTCTCTCTGGAAGTTTTTTCCATGGAAAGTTTTTTGCAACGTATGGCTTCAATTTGTTACGGAACAAAGTAACTATCTCATTCTCTCCGGGAAGCTCATAACGTATGACATCATCGAAACGCCGAAATAAGGCATGATCAAGCATCTCAACGTGATTCGTTGCGCATACAATTACACTACTAGAATCATCTTGTTCGATCATTTGCAAGAAGCTATTGAGAATTCGACGAGCTTCTCCAACATCATTAGACGCTGATCTTTGCGATCCCAAAGCATCAAATTCATCAAAGAAATAGATGCCTCTCACATCCCGTATAGCATCGAAAACTTGACGCAATTTAGCAGCTGACTCCCCCATAAATTTTGTAATGAGAGCATCAAGCCTTACTTGAAAAAGTGGATAATTAAGTTCTCCTGCCAGAATAGAAGCAGTGTAGGTTTTACCGGCTCCAGGTGGACCTACAAGTAAAATCCGTCTACGAGGTGATAGACCATGATTCCTGAGCATCATCATGTGTCGTTGTTCATTTATCAGTCTCTCTAGCTGTTGTTTAAGGTTATCTGGAGCAATTAGATCGGACAATCGGAGTTTAGGATAACTTGTAGCAAGTAAACCACTGCTATCTTTGATACTCTTCGCGATTGAAATAGGAATATTCTGCTTGCCAGCCTTTTTTGCACGTTCAATTATATCGCGCAGTTCTTGGGCAATCCGTCCATGACCGCTTCGAGCTTCGTGGGCAGCAACCTGCAAGGCGATAGACAGGAATCTATCATCGTCCTTTTCAATATATGATTGCAATAATGCTTTTATTTGCTCTGAGCTAGCCATGATATTTCTTCTAACTGATGTACCTCTTGTTGAATAAAATCCCTCTCTGCCAAGAATACTATTTTTTATCGGCTTATGTCGTGGTTTTGGTCTAATTTTTGATTATTTAAGCCAATTCATCTATAAGCCATACGATCAGAATCAATCTGGCCTCACATATACTCAGCTATGAATATGGTTTACGAAAAATTAGATAACAAATAGGAAAATTAATTTCATATTGCAACCTCTTACTTTCCTTTGCAGGAGATATGCCAAATGCCGCTACAAATTGCTTTCAACAATTTAGGTAATTTTTTAACTTCAGAAGAATATCGAACTTCAATAAAAAAGCCCCAAAACGGGGCTTTTTTATTGAATATGGCGGAGAGAGAGGGATTCGAACCCTCGATACGTTGCCGTATACACACTTTCCAGGCGTGCGCCTTCGACCGCTCGGCCATCTCTCCTGCTATCTTTTACCCAAGAGTATGGGAAGCCGGCAAGGATAATCGAGATTGCGTTTTGTTGCAATGACTTTTTATCCGGCCAGTGCTTCCAGTTCGTCCCATCTTTGGTAAACCTGCTCCAGCTGCGCCGTTGTTTTTTCCAGTTCAGATAGCGCCTTGGCAATGGTTTCCTTGTCGTTTTTATAAAAATCGGCGTCGTTGATTTGTTCATTCAGTTCCGCCTGCCTTGCTTCCAGCTCATCGATCAGGTCCGGCAATCTGTCCAGCTCCTGCTGCTCCTTGTAGCTGAGTTTTTTCTTCGCTGCGGGGCGCTCAGTGTTATTCGAGGCCGGCTTTTCCTGCTTGGCAACCGACGCTTTTTTAGCCGCTTCGGCCTGTTTTGTCTGTTGGCAGTGATTCATCCAGTCGGTATAGCCGCCGACGAATTCGTCGACGCGGCCGGTGCCGTCGAGCACAAACACGCTGGTCACGACGTTGTCCAGAAACGCCCGGTCATGGCTGACCAGCAGCAAAGTGCCGTCATAGTTGACCAACTTTTCCTCCAGCAATTCCAGCGTTTCCAGATCAAGATCGTTGGTCGGTTCATCCATGACGATCAGGTTGGCTGGCTTGGTGAACAGGCGAGCCAGCAGCAGACGGTTTTTTTCGCCGCCCGACAGGCTCTTGACCGGCGAGCGGGCCCGCGCCGGCGCAAACAGGAAATCGGCCAGGTACGACATGACATGCCGTTTGCTGCCGGCAATCTCGACGAAATCGTTGCCGTCGGCGACCGTGTCGGCGACAGTCATCTCGGGATCGAGCTGATCGCGCAGCTGATCGAAGTAGGCGGTTTCGAGACGGGTACCCTGCTCGACGGTGCCGCTGTCGGGCTCCAGTTGTTTCAGCAGCAGTTTCAGCAGCGTGGATTTGCCGGCGCCGTTGGGGCCGATCAGGCCGATTTTGTCGCCGCGCTGAATCAGCGTGGAAAAATGCGAAATAACTTGTCTGTTCTGATAAGCAAAGCTGATGTCGTTGACTTCGATGACTTTCTTGCCGGACGCATCGCCCCGCTCCAGCGCCAGTTTGCTGGTGCCCTGCGCATTACGGCGCTGGGCGCGCTCGTTGCGCAAGCGCTCCAGTGCCCTGACCCGGCCTTCATTGCGCGTGCGCCGGGCTTTGATGCCCTGTCTGATCCAGGCTTCTTCCTCGGCCAGCTTTTTATCGAACTCGGCATTCTGGTTGGCTTCGTCTTCCAGAGCGGCCGCCTTACGGCGCAGGTAATCGTCATAATTGCCCTGCCAGGAAACCAGCTTGCCGCGGTCCAGATCGATGATGCGGGTGGCCAGCTTCTGCAGGAACGAGCGGTCGTGCGTGACGAAGAGCACGGCGCCCTGGAAATTCAGGATCTGCTCTTCCAGCCATAGGATGCTTTCGAAGTCCAGGTGGTTGGTCGGCTCGTCCAGCAACAGGACTTCCGGTTCGATGACCAGGGCTCTGGCCAGCGCGACGCGTCGCTTCCAGCCGCCGGACAAACCGTTGATTTTCAGTTCGCCGGGCAAGCCGAGTCTGCTTAAAGTGGTTTCGACGCGCTGCTGGAAATGCCAGCCGTTGTGCGCTTCCAGCTTGTGCTGCAGATCGCCCAGTTCCTGCAGCGCTTTGCCGTCGTCATGAGCCATTGCTAATGACAGTGTATGGTAACGCGTGATCCACTGCCCCAATTCGCCCAAGCCGCCGGCCACGGCATCATAAATCGTCGCCTCGTCGGGCAGCTCGGGCGCTTGCTCCAGCCAGGCCAGTTTCAGTTCGGGCTGCTGCCAGATCTCGCCATGATCGGCATGGACGGAGCCGGCGATGATTTTCATCAACGTGGATTTGCCTTCCCCATTGCGACCTAACAGACCCACTCTTTCTCCGGCATCCAGCTGGAAGTCGGCATTTTCTAACAGTGCATGGGTGCCGTAGGCGATGGAGATATTGGTTAATCGTAGTAAAGGCATATTAAATTTCTTGATGTTGTAAATTGCGTCGTAATAAATCCAGTGCCAGCAACGCCGCCTGGTTTTGCTTGCGCCGGATGGGCCCGGCCACTGTCTGTGTCGATTGATGAAATCCGTCTGCGGTCAGCAGTACATTATATAAAACAATGGGCTGATCTTTATCGTGAAATATGTCGTCATCGCCGGCATAAAGCTGGACCAGCGCAAAATCCGCGCCGGCGGACTTTCGCGCGGCGACGGCGATTTTTTCCGCCGTCGCCATCAGGTCATCTCGATCGACGGGCACGGCGAACCGTTGCCCCAGGCTGTCCAGCGACCGGTCGAAAAGTGTGCCAAGCAGCCAGGGCATACCAATGCATTTGGCCGCCAGCAAGCCCTGGCTGGCGGTTTCTATTGCAGTCAATGTGTACTTGCCGGCCTGCATCAGCCGGTCTATGACTGCCGCCAGGTCGCCCGAGGCTTCGGTCAGGCCGTCAATTCCGAAAACCGCATGGCCTAATTGTTCAGCGATATTGGACACTAACGAGGCCATTTCGGTTTCCAGGTAACCATAAGGAAACAATAATTTGGTCTGGACGTCGTCGATGCCGGCACGAAAACCTAATTGAACCTGATCAGGGATAATGATCGCGGCTATGCGCTGCTGAATGTCCGATTCACCGATGCCTATCGTTCTGATCGTAATGAGCCGGCCGGGCAGCAAGGCAAACCGGTCCGCCAGCGCCGGTCTGACTTTCTCAAGGAACAAATGGCGCATTTCATACGGCACACCCGGCAGGAACGCAAACCAGCAGCGGCCATAGAGCAAAGAGAATCCCGGCGCCGTGCCCCATTCGTTATCGATGCGTGCAGCCCCTGCCGGCAGCATGGCCTGTTTTCGGTTCGACTCGGGCATCGGCCGCTTTCTGTTGTCAAAAAACCGTTTGATTTGCGCAAAGGCAATCTCGTCAAATTGCAACTCCAAGCCGAACGCTTTGGCTACCGCTTCGGCGGTCAGATCGTCACTGGTGGGCCCGAGCCCTCCGGTGCAAATACAGCAGTCTGCTCGCAGCGCAATTTCGTGCAGCAGCACGATCAGCTCATTGAGATTATCGCCTACGGCCGTGTGCCGCGTTACGGCAAAGCCCATCTGTACGGCCTGCTGGGACAGCCAGGCCGCATTCGTATCGGCCATCTGCCCGGCCACAATTTCTTCGCCTTGCGAGAAAATTTCCAGGATTGGATTCATGCCCATCCCTCAACCGGCCATCAGCCGACTGTGCCAGAAAGGCAATGACAACAGGCTTAAGGCCGTCGTCACGGTGACGACCATTGCGTACAATGAACTGTCCAGACGATAACGGTCACAGAATACGATACCCAATACCATGCTCGGCATGGCCATTTCCAGAACGGCAGGCGCTCTGTAACTTTCTGCCATATTCAAGTGGCTGATCAGAGCGACCGCAAACAATGGCATTAATACCATTTTTATCAGAATCACCGGCGTCACATAAGGGATATTACGCACGGTTACGGCTCTCCAGCTTAACGCCAAGCCCAGCGAAAACAGCATCAATGGCACGACCGCTGCGGACAGTTTCTGCAGCGCGCCAGTCAGCCAAGCCGGCGCGATTACGCCGTTAAGATTCAAGCCGACGGCGACAGCGGCGGCCCAGAATGGCGGCGCGTTCAGAAAAGACAGCATCGATTTCTGACCTTCGGCATCATCTTCTCCATAATGGCGCACGATCATGATCCCTATGGTAAACAGCATCGGCGCCGTTGCGAACAAATCAACCTGTATAGCGACCGACCGCGCCCAACTGCCGAACGTCTGCTCCAGCACCGGCAGGCCCAAATAAGTCACATTCGGGAAAGCCGCCGCCAGTATCATTGCGCCCAAGCGCTTATCCTCGAATCTAAACACGCGCCCGATAAGCCAGATACTGACCATGGCAAAAACAATGCTGCTGGCTCCGAGCAGCGTATATTGCAGCGAATGCACGCCGATATCGGCCGACCACAACACTTCCAGAACCATGGCCGGCAGTAATAAATAATAAACAACCATGGTCAATGCCGGCCTGATCTGCTCTGCCAGCATCCCGCCAGGCTTTATGATGCGCCACCCTGCTCCGCAGGCGATCAGCAAGGTCATTTGTATCAATGTCGAATTCATAGTCCGCGAATTATTGTGTTTTGCCAATTTTAGCATTCCCCGCCAAAACAAGTTCCGGTAATATAGTCCGACTAACCGGCCGGCCAATCAGTCGCCCTTTACACTATCTTGCGCCTTTTACGAGCCTAGAACCTATGACCACATTCCTTTCAACCAAGCCTATCCCTGTCCGCGAACGCCTGATTATGGCGCTGGACGTGCCCAGCATACCCGAAGCGCAAGCTATCGTGGAAGAACTCGGCGATTCAGTGATCTTCTACAAGGTCGGCATGGAACTGTTCATGTCCGGCGATTACTTTGGTTTTATCGAGTGGCTGAAGCAGCGCAATAAGAAAGTGTTCGTTGACCTGAAGTTCTTCGATGTGCCGGCCACGGTCGGCCGCGCTATCAGAGCGCTGAGCAGCAAAGGCGTGGATCTGGCGACCATTCACGGCAACGATGCCATCATGGAAGCGGCCGCCAAGGAAAAAGGCGATCTCAAGGTGCTGGCGGTCACGGCCCTGACCAGCCTGGACAGAGGCGATCTGGATGATCTGGGTTTTAAATGCGACGTCAGAGATCTGGTATTGTCGCGCGCCAGGCGGGCTTTGCAGATCGGCTGTGACGGCATTGTTTCGTCAGGGCTGGAAGCGCCCATGCTCAGAACAGAGCTGGACCATCGCCTGCTGATCATTACGCCGGGCATCCGGCCGGTCGACAACCGGGTTGAAGACGACCAGAAGCGCGTGGTGAGCGTGGAAGATGCGTTCCGGAACGGAGCCGATTATATCGTCGTTGGCCGGCCCATACGCGACGCCGAGAATCGCAAAGCCATGGCCGAAAAGATTCAGGAACAAATCCTTGCCCAGTTCCAGCAGCCTGAATAACTTTCGCGCCTACGATGCATTTCAATTTAATAAGGCATATAAAAGGAACGGCAAAGCCGCATGCCAGTCCGGGCCCGATTCCAATCGATCCGCTGTATCACCTTTGAATTAACCGATTTATAAAGAACAATTTTTGAATGCTGACTATTTGTGTATATCCATCTCTGTGGTATTGTTGATCGGTTATGGAATTTGATCTTGCTTTTAATGCTTCTTATTTAGTCGCTTTTACGATGGGCCTGTTCAGCAGCATGCACTGCATAGGCATGTGCGGCTCAATTATCGGCACGCTGACGCTAAGCCTCAGCCCTGAAATCCGCAACAAGAAGACGCGCCTTTTTCCGTTTGTATTTAATTACAACCTCGGGCGCATCCTCAGTTACGCAATAGCCGGGGCACTAGCCGGCATTGTAGAGATGATACTCACCATGCCGCTTAGTCATGGACAGGGGCACAGAGTGCTGCAATTACTGTCTGCGGCCGTCATGACCGGCGCGGGGCTTTATATTGCGGGTTGGTTTCCCCGTTTCGCTTATATCGAAAAAGCCGGAACCTATCTCTGGAAAAAAATAGAACCGTTTGGCCGCAGGCTCATCCCGGTAAAGAACCGCACTCAAGCCTTTTTTTTCGGCATGGTCTGGGGCTGGCTGCCCTGCGGACTGGTCTATTCCGGGCTGGCGCTGGCAGCGACGACCGGCGATATTGCTAAAAGTTCCCTGACAATGCTGTGTTTCGGATTGGGCACTTTACCTGCCGTAATGGGAGTGGGTATAATGACCGGAATATTAGCAAGGTTGTCCAGAATGCAATATTTCAAGCAGATTGTCGGGCTGCTGATGATTGCGCTGGCGCTAATTGCTGCGATGCCATGGCTTAACCCCTATGCACTAACAATACATCTAAGAAATCACTAAGAGGCAAGTATGGGTCATTTTAATTCGATCATTGGGCAATCCCCTGCATTAGATTCTTTAATTCGCAGCGCCAAAATGGTTGCGGCTACTGATGTTACGGTACTAATTAAAGGTGAAACCGGCACGGGCAAGGAAGTTCTGGCCACCGCGATCCAAAAATCCAGTCCTCGAGCCAACAAGGCTTTTATCACGCTGAATTGCGCTGCATTGCCGGAGAGCCTGATTGAGTCCGAACTGTTCGGCCATAAAAAAGGCTCGTTTACAGGCGCCACCGCCAACAAGCAAGGTCTGTTTCAAGCCGCTAATGGCGGCACCTTGTTTCTTGATGAAATCAACTCCTTGCCCGTCTCCATCCAGGCTAAACTGTTGCGTTTCCTGGAATCCGGAGAGTGCCTGGCCGTAGGCGATGTCAAATCTTATAAGGTTGATGTCCGCGTTATTGCGGCGACCAACGCCGACCTGAGCAAGCAAATCGAAGCCGGCGAATTCAGACAGGATTTGTACTTCCGTTTGAATGTCGTGCCTCTGGAATTGCCGCCGCTGTCACAACGCACCGAGGACATTGAGCACCTCATCAAGCATTTCCTGACTTTTTTTGCCGACATGCATTCAATCACAGCGCCTAAATTCAGCAAACAGGCCCTAAAAATCCTGAAAGGCTACCAATGGCCCGGCAATATCCGTGAACTGCGCAACTTGTGCGAAAGGCTCAGCATTTTATTGGCCGGCAAGACCATTGAACCGGAAAACCTGCCGCATGAGTTCAGCGCCTACAGCCGCAATCCCAAAGCCACACCGTTCACACTGCCTGAAGTCGGTCTGCAACTGGATGCCTTGGAAGCCGACCTGATCCATCAGGCACTAAGCCGAACCCAAGGCAACCGCAGCAAATCGGCTAAATTGCTGGGCATTTCCAGAGATACGCTGCTCTACCGCATGCAAAAGCATGGGTATGCCTCACACTAAGGCAAGCCTGAATCATTAATTCGAGAAGCCGGCGAATCGTCTCAGGCGAATATGCCGGCTCCGCTTGATATCCCACGGTATCAATCTGAACGCCGTCAAAGGCGCCTTATCCACTGCGCAGTAACATTGTCGCTTTTGCCATTCCCGCGCAACACCGCCAACTGCGCCAGCTTGCTCAGCTCTGCTTCGCCGCTGTCCAATTGAGCCAGTTGCAATAGCTCGTGTTGTTTTACTTTTCCCCAAAAACCATCACTGCACAGAACAAACGTTTCTCCTTTTTCCATGGCCGGATATAAGCAGATCTCGGCCTCATGCGCTCTCAGCGCATTGATACAGCGCGTCAATTGATTCTGATAGGGATGCTGCGCCATTTCCTGTTCGGTAATATCGCCCTGATTCATTAATTGCTGCGGAACCGAATGATCCAACGTGCGCCATAGAATCCGTTGCGGATTCATTCTATAGATGCGCGTATCACCGCAATGAGCCGTTAGCACAAACCGTTTATCGAGATAAAGAATGGCGCACGTCGTATAGGCTTGCTCTACAGAGCCATCCTGGCCGAATAACCGTCTCATTTCATTAATGGCGTTGGCTATCCAGATCGAAATTGTTTCGGCCGGATCGCGAGCCATCAGCCAACTGTAAGTCTCGGCAAATCGCAACATGCCCTGACAGAAAAAATGCGAAGCCATTTCGCCGGCGAGATGGCCGCCTAAGCCGTCGGCAACTATAAACAGCGCATAAGCGTCATTGACGATATGCGCCATACAGTCCTGATTGACCTCTCGATCACCTGACAAGGTTAATTGACAGAATTCCAGGTTCACTTATTTGCCGCAATAAGGACTCGTCAGCCTTGCATTCCTCATGACACGCTTCAAATCCCTGACCGTTTGGTCCAAACCTGAGAATACTGCCTGAGCGATAATCGAATGCCCGATATTCAGCTCGACCAACTCAGGGATTGCGCATATCGCTTCAACATTATAAAAATGCAGACCATGGCCGGCATTGACCTGCAAGCCCGCACTATGGGCATAGCGTGCAGCCTGCCTGATACGTTCCAGTTCTTCGCTTTGCAGCCTTGAATCCCCGGCATCGGCATAGCGGCCGGTATGCAGCTCCACAACCGGCGCCCCGGCTTTAACGGCGGCGTCAATCTGGGCTTCGTCAGGATCAATAAAAAGCGATACTTCAACGCCAGCCGCCGCCAATTGCTCACAGGCCCATTGCATGCGCGGCAGATTACCGGCCACGTCCAGGCCGCCTTCAGTGGTCAGTTCTTCGCGCTTTTCGGGGACGAGACAGCAGGCATATGGCTTGACTTGCCTTGCAATGCCGATCATCTCATCAGTCACTGCCATTTCCATATTGAGCCGGGTATGGATCATGTCTTTCAGCAGGAAAATATCCCTGTCCTGAATATGGCGGCGATCCTCGCGCAAATGCGCCGTAATCCCGTCGGCGCCGGCCTGCTCCGCTATCAATGCAGCCTGCACCGGTTCCGGATACATTGTGCCTCGCGCCTGTCTCAAGGTAGCGACATGGTCGATATTGACGCCTAATAAAATTAAGTTCTTATTCATTCTTTAATATGCCTGATATTTTATTGATAACCGTCCGGCTTTTAAGCGGCTTACCCTGCAGATGAGAATCAATGACTGCTCTCATCAGTATTTTCGCTTCGCTCAGGACGTGAGGATCGTCGAATTCTCTGGACTTTATCGCCAGCAAAATCTTTCCGGAAAAACGCCCATCCACCGCTTCAACCGCTCCTTGCTGCGCATCAAAGGCATAATGCTTTAACGGGCTCACTAAGGCGCCATTGACATCGCGTTCCAACTGCAGTCCATAACCGACATGATCCATCAGCTTTAATTCAAACAACCGCAAGGTTGCTTCTATGTTATCGCCATTCGCCAGGCGTGATAAACAGCTTGCGTAATCGTTGAATACTTCAGGATGCGGATCGTATTTATGCAAAAAGCGGCTGATCAGTTCATTAACATAGAAGCCGCAATAGAAGGCAAGCCCTCCCAGTTGCACGAATGGCTGAGCGATTTCAACATCCGTCAGTGTTTTTAGCTCTGCCTTGCCGACATAGGAAATGAGCAGCGGAATAAAGGGTTGCAGCATCCCGGCTGTTTTAGATTTTGATTTTTTTACGCCTTTTGCCACCAGAGAAAGCCTGCCGAAATCTCTGGTCAGCACATCGATGATCAGACTGGTCTCCCGGTATTTACGGTGCTGTAAAATAAATGCAGGCTGTAGATAAACTGCTGGTTCAGTCATTAAACCCTAAATTCTGCAGCGCGCGCTCATTATCCGACCAGCCTTTTTTGATTTTAACCCAAAGCTGTAAATAAACTTTCTGGCCGATCAGTTTTTCGATGTCATGCCGGGCATCCGTACCGATTTTCTTCAGCATTTCGCCCTCTTTGCCAATGACGATATTCTTCTGGGTCGACCGCTCCACCCAAATGATGGCATAGATCTTGGCGATCCCAGGCTTTTCTTCATAGCGTTCAATCTCGACCGTTAACGCATAAGGCAACTCATCGCCCAATCTTCGGGTCAGTTTTTCCCTGACAATTTCAGCGCACAGAAAACGCTCGGGGCGGTCTGTAATCTGGTCTTCAGGGTAGATCAACTCCCCTTCGGGCAGCAACTCCATAACCGCTTTTTCAAGCTGATCAAGGTTTGTGCCTTTCAATGCAGAGATAGGAATCAAATGCTCGAATGGAAAACGGTGCTGCGCCTCGGCAAAGAAGGCCAGAATCGCGTCCTTGTCCTTGACCTTGTCAACTTTATTGACAGCCAGAATGACCGGCAAGCCGGCCTGCTCCAGTTTTTTGAAGATGACTTCATCATACTCATGCCAGGATAAACCGTCGATCAGCCAGACGACCACATCAACCCCCAGGAGAGTCGTATCGGCCGTCCTGTTCAAGTACCGGTTCAGCGCTCTTTTTTCACTGTCGTGCATGCCCGGCGTATCCATGTAAATGGCCTGGCCGGCTTCTGTCGTATTGATGCCGAGAATCCGATGCCGGGTGGTTTGCGGCTTACGGGATGTAATGCTGATTTTTTGTTTCAGCAAGTGGTTCATCAATGTGGATTTGCCGACATTTGGGCGCCCGATCAGTGCTACGTAACCGCAATTCATTTAGTGTCTTTACTCAGTAATTCGAGCATCTGTTCAGCTGCCGCCTGTTCTGCTCTTTTTCGGGAAATCCCTGTGCCGATACAAGCCTCGGCTATTAAAGGGATTGTGCATTTAACTTTAAACGTTTGTTCATGTGCGAGTCCGGATGTAGTCATTAAAACATATTCGGGCAATTCCATTTTCTTTGACTGCATCAACTCCTGTAACTGGGTTTTAGGATCTTTCTGCCAGTTAATCAGCGATAAATTTGCCAATTTCTCCGCAAATAATTCCAGTATCCAGCGCTGACAGGTTTCTATGCCCTGATCTATGAATAATGCGCCCATAATGGCTTCCAGAGCATCGGATAAAATGGAATCTCGCCGAAAACCACCGCTCTTCAATTCCCCTGAACCCAGCAGCAAATAGTCGCCGACCTGATGCTTTCTGGCCAGATCCGCCAATGAGCTCTGATTGACCAGGCTGGCTCTTAACCGGCTCAACACGCCTTCGCTGGCATCAGGAAATAATTCATACAGCTTCTGGGCAATGACAAAACCCAATATCGAATCGCCTAGAAATTCCAAACGCTCATTGTTATGAGCTCCGGCACTTCGATGGGTTAAAGCCCTGGCAAAAAGCTGCGGGTTATCAAATGCCAGTCCGAGTTTTTTACATAATACGGCAGGCTTTCTTATCACTCCTGACCAACCTCAATAAAGTCATAGAATTCGGCTAAGACACTGAGATTACCGAAAATTTTCACGACAGTCTCGTATTCGATTTCCACTTTCAGATAATTGCCACGCTTGGTGACTTTTATATCGTCCTGGGTAACATCATAGACATAATTCATAGTGAATCGTTTATCGAGGATAGTTCTGGCTTCTTGTTCGCTTTTGGTTTGAATGTCCGTCGTCTTTTCAAGGGCGGCCAGCGCATTGACAACTTTGCTGTGGTCGATGTAGATCGGCGCGATTTTTAAAATCAACAATACAAAGAAAGCGATCAGGCCCAGAATAAAGGCTATAGAGATTAAAGTGAGCCCTTGCTGGCATTTAGGCGAAAAATTCATATTCACTCCGAACAATTAAATAAATTACCCATATAAGTGTAGTTTATTTCAGCACGGTGCCAATACGATCAAGACCTACGCCTTTATGCTGCCAATCCCAGCTCATCCAGATAAAAAATGCCTTGCCCACCAGATTCTCTTCAGGAACGACGCCCCAATAGCGGCTGTCATTACTGTTGTCTCGATTGTCGCCCATCACAAAATAACTTCCTTCCGGCACGACAAAAACGCCTTCAACCGTAGGCGATCCGTTCCTGATCAGAATGCTGTGTTCGATGCCGGACAGATTTTCCAACCGGTGTTCGGCACCGGTCATTTCCTCGCCTTGCCCGATGCCCTGATAAGCCCCTAATGTGACCTGATTGACAGGCAAGTCGTTGATATACAATTTTTTATTGTAATAAGCGATTTTGTCGCCCGGCAAACCTATTACGCGTTTTATATAATCGACAGAAGGATCTTTAGGATAACGGAACACGACTATATCACCCCGCTGCGGCTCATTCAGTTCAATAACTTTTTTATTTATAACCGGCAGGCGTATGCCGTAAGTAAACTTATTGACCAGGATAAAATCGCCGATCAGCAATGTCGGCATCATGGAGCCTGAAGGAATGCGGAAAGGCTCGGCCAGAAATGAGCGCAGCAATAAAACGATCAGGACGATAGGAAAAAAAGAACGCGCATACTCTACAATTAAAGGCTCTTTTTTATCGACGAAAATATCTGCATCAGGTCTGCGCATCAGCAGGTAACCGCCCCAGATGACACCGGTAATGACAGTGGCGATCAAAAGAAAAAAGGAAAAATCAAAATCCATAATATGTTGTGTGATAAAGGTGAAAAAATTGAGTTATTCTTTATTGAGCTGCAAAACAGCCAGGAATGCCTCTTGAGGAATCTCAATATTGCCCACCTGTTTCATCCGTTTTTTACCTGCTTTTTGTTTTTCCAACAGTTTTCTCTTACGGGTAATATCGCCGCCGTAGCATTTGGCCGTCACATTTTTTCTCATGGCTTTAACGGTCGATCTGGCGATAATTTTAGAACCGATGGCTGCCTGTATCGCGACTTCATACATCTGCCGCGGAATCAGGTCTTTCATTTTTTCAACCAGATCGCGCCCGCGGTTCTGGCTTTGATCCCGATGCACGATGATTGATAAGGCATCGACCTTATCCGCATTGATCAATACATCCAGCTTAACCAGCGGCGCTTCCTGAAAACGTAAAAATTCATAATCAAACGAAGCAAATCCCCGGCTCACTGATTTCAAGCGATCGAAGAAATCCAGCACGACTTCGCTCAGCGGCATCTCGTAATGGATGGACACCTGCCGGCCAACGAACTGCATGTCTTTCTGTACGCCGCGCTTTTCTACACATAACATCATGACGGCGCCGAGATAATCCTGCGGCACCAGAATATTGGCCTTAATAATCGGTTCCCTGATCTCCTTGACAGTGCCGATATCAGGTAATTTGGCCGGATTGTCGACCATGAGAACCTGCCCCCCATGAGTAACAACCTCATACACCACCGTCGGCGCCGTGGTAATCAGATCGACATCGTATTCCCGTTCCAGGCGCTCCTGCACAATTTCCATATGCAGCATGCCAAGAAATCCGCAACGAAAACCAAAACCTAACGCTTGCGATGTTTCCGGCTCAAACTGCAACGCCGCATCATTCAGATTCAATTTAGTCAGCGCTTCACGCAGATCCTCGTAATGATCGGAACTGACCGGATAGAGGCCTGCAAACACTCGCGGCTGAACGCGTTGAAAACCCGTCAACTGTTCCGTCGCCGGCTTGTCGGTCCAGGTGATCGTATCGCCAACCGGCGCTCCGAAAATATCCTTGATGCCGGCGACGACAAAACCTACCTCGCCGGTATTTAAAATCTCTTTTTCGAGACGTTTGGGCGTAAATACGCCGACTTTTTCAACGAGAAAGGATTTGCCGGTCGACATGATAGTAATCTTCTGCTTTCTGCGGATACTGCCATGAACGATTCTGACTAAAGACACCACACCCAGATAACTGTCAAACCAGGAATCAATAATCAAGGCCTGCAGGGGGCCATCCGGATTACCTTCAGGCGCAGGAATTTTAGTGACGAGCTGATCAAGCACTTCCTCTACATTCAAGCCTGTTTTAGCACTGATCTTCGGCGCATCGTCAGCCGGAATGCCGATGACATCTTCTATTTCCGTAATGACGCGCTCAGGCTCGGCGGAAGGCAAGTCTATCTTGTTCAGAACAGGGAGCACTTCCAGTCCCTGTTCTATCGCAGTATAACAGTTGGCGACGCTTTGCGCTTCAACACCCTGCGCCGCATCAACAACCAGTAGCGCCCCTTCACAGGCGGCTAACGACCTGGAGACCTCATAAGAAAAATCCACGTGTCCTGGCGTATCAATGAAATTGAGCTGATACGTTTCACCATCCTTCGCTTTATAATCGAGCGTGACGCTCTGCGCTTTGATGGTAATTCCTCGCTCTCTCTCGATATCCATTGAATCGAGTACTTGCGCCGACATTTCCCTGTTGGTAAGACCGCCGCATATCTGAATGAAGCGGTCCGCAAGCGTCGATTTACCATGATCAATATGCGCAATAATGGAAAAGTTTCTTATATGCTTTAAATCCACGTGTTATTTTTCTATTTTAAGTGCCAAAAAGACCGGACTGCCTTGACGCTGAATCAGAACAGCGATTGATTTGCCGACCGGAAGATTTTTGACTATTTTATCAAAATCAGCCACATCGCGAACGATATTATTCTGAATTCGTAAAATCACATCGCCACGCTGTATGCCTGCATCTCTGCCAGGACCTTTCACAACGTTCTGGACCAGGACACCGTTTTGAATAACCTGCAACTGCTCTCTTTGTTCATTAGTCAGATCAGTAACACTGACGCCCAAGCGGTTATCGGGTTTAGCTTCCACTTTGGCTTCAGCTACTTTTTCCTCTTCTTCCGGCAAGAGCCCGATGGTCACAGGCAGCGTTTTAGTCTCGCCTTGCCTGATGATTTTAACCGTTGCTTTATCGCCAATAGGCGTCATCCCTACCAAAGGCGGCAGTTCACCGGATGTCTCGATCTGCTGGCCATTAAACTCGGTAATAATATCGCCGATCTGTATCCCGGCTTTCTCTGAAGGACTGCCGGCAATTATCTTGGACACCAGCGCTCCCTGCGGTTTTTTCATACCGAATGATTCAGCCAGTTCGCGGGTCACATCCTGAATCTGCACGCCTAACCAGCCACGAGCGACCTTGCCGCTGGCTTTTATCTGGTCGACGACGTTCATAACGATATCCATTGGGATGGCGAATGAAAGCCCCATAAAACCGCCCGTGCGGCTGTAAATCTGGGAGTTAATGCCAACAACTTTGCCGTCCATATTGAACAATGGTCCGCCCGAGTTACCCGGATTGATCGCCACGTCCGTTTGAATGAACGGCACGTAATTCCCGCCAGGCAAGCTGCGGCCTTTAGCACTGACTATACCTGCCGTCACCGACTGCTCAAATCCGAAAGGCGAACCGATAGCTAAAACCCACTCGCCGACCTGCAGCTTATTAGGGTCGCCAATATCAACCACTGGCAAATCAGTGGCATCAACTTTTAATACGGCCACATCGGTACGCGCATCGGAACCGATCAGTTTGGCCAGCAATTCGCGGCGGTCAGACAATTTCACCACGATCTCATCGGCATCCTTTACTACATGATGATTAGTCAACACATAACCATCCTGGGAAATAATAAAGCCCGACCCCAGGGATTTAGTCTCCCTCGGTATATATCCACCGCCTTGACCATTGAAAAAATGCTTGAACAACTCTTCCATCTCAGGAGGAATACCTTCGGGCAATTGCGGCTCTTGCGCCAGATCATCAGCTCCAGCGGGCGCCTTCTGCGTGGTACTGATATTGACCACAGCCCCTCCCTCCTTTTTTACCATTTCCGTAAAATCGGGTAATTGTGCTAAAGCATTTTGGTTGCACAAAAGAACCAGAAAAAAAGACCAGATAAGCTTATTGAGCATAAAAACTCCATTTCTAATCATTAATAATAAATAACTTATAATTTAAGGAATCAGCAATTTGTTACAAAATACTTCATAAGCCAAAGACTTTGTACTTATAAAAATCAGTCATGCCTCCGAAAAAAGAAGAAGCTGATGGTGCACACTTATATTCGGATTTAGAAAACGGGCCGGACATTAAAAACGTAAAGTCAGGATATTACTTACTGAGGCTCTAAATCAGAACACCTCGTCGCCTTTCTTACACACTTCCACGCCTCCTGTTTCAGCGGCGAAATCGGGAACGAGTGCCATGCGGTTGTATTAAAGTATGTTCCGGAGTGACTGAATGGGTGTCAGACTTATAGACCGCTGCATGATGACGCTCTATCTAGGGCATGAGGATATCAGTGATGTTCAGAGTATGGTTGCTCTTTATTGTTGTAATACAACCATATTTTATTAACCTTCTAATGCCGCAGCTTAATGCCTTCAGCAATAAATTTGACTGTTTTTGCCGGCACCTCGCCCATCACCGTAAGCTGCCAATCATCTATTGTTCGGCTAAAAGAATTAACCGCGCCTACCGATTGCAATCCTTGCTGCATAGCTGTATTTTTGTTTTCCATATAAACTGAAACTGCGGCAAAACCGTCACTTAACAGCAGATGATCAACCGGCTGATTAGAATTATGAATAGGCCGGCGGGTAAAAAATATTTCCTCGAAACCAGACGGCAGATTATTTACAACAAAAGTTGCCTGATCCGATGCCTGGGCCTGTAATTGATGGATATGCTTAACATTCTCAGTCGCTTCCCCGAACTTGGCCTCGACAAAAGGCAACGCTTCTTTAACCTCTAAATCCGTAAAAACAACCTGCTCCAGAACCGTGCCTGAAAGATCATATACGGCCACTTTCAGCGGCAGAAACTGCTGTTTTTCTATCCATATTTTTCTGACATACCTAAAATCATCTTTAGGCTGAATGGCAATAACATAGGCCGGCAACATGGCCACATCTTCCTCGCCGGTCATCTTAAAATCATAGACAGCACTCAGTTCATCCAAGTCCTGAGGCACATCGACCAGGAAAGAGTGCCCTACGGGTCGATGGTCGACCACCGCCTGCTGGGTGGACTTGAATAAACAACTGACTTTGTCAGCATCCCTGATAATTTCGCGCAGCGGAGAATTTAGCGATAGCAGGCGTTCCTGCTCAATACCCTTTTCGGCTGCATGAAAATATTTCATGGTCTCCAGCTTGCCGTTTCTTAAAAAGGCAACAGTGCCTTGATAATTCAGGACCCGCATGGCGTTAGTCATTTTTGTTAATGCCTGCCGAGCATTTAATTCAACATCTGCTGCAAAAACCGTTTTTATTGATAAAAGCAACACAAGAAAAAAACGTTTTACCACTTTAATTATTCCCGATTGTAAACAGTAACACTGGCAAAGGACTGAAAATTGACCTCGCCATTGGTATAAACACTACTGTTGTGTGCCTGAAGATAATCATTAAATCGTGTATTTACCGGATACTGTCTAGTTTGATCCCTATAGACTATCGAGTCGGAAGACTGTTCCGGCAACTGCGACTGAGCCACTTCAATCGGCGAAGGTTGATATTGTTCAGTCTGATGATCCATGCTTTGGCTCGCTATCACGGCAATGATAGCGATAGATGCCGCCAAGGCGCTGATTTTATGGCTCCGCTTAAATTTATTATGCTGGGGTAACATATAAACAGGTTCATGTTGGATTTCCTGACTGATCCGTTCAACGAAATCGGATCTCGGCGACAGAAATGTGTCAGTTTTCAGAGCATGACTTACCGCCGCATAGCGGTTCATCTTGTCTCTTAACTCGGCGTTCTGTTGTATTTTTTGTAATAAACTTAAAGATTCGTCGGCACTAAGCTCATTGTCAAGGAATTGAGAGATTTTTTGATTCAAATCTTCATGCATCGAAAATCACCATTTAATCGAGCAAGGGGTTTAATTTATTATCGATTGCCTCACGCGCTCTAAAAATACGCGATCGCACCGTACCAACCGGACAATCCATTGCCACAGCAATTTCTTCATAACTCATTCCCTCGAACTCCCGCAACATAATTGCTGTGCGCATTTCCTCAGGCAACTTGTCAATTGCTGCTTTAATGACCTCAACTATTTCCTGATTCAATAAAAGTCTTTCCGGCGTTTCCATACCTTGTAATTGAGGTACATTTTCAATTTGTTCGGCATCCTGAATATCCACCTGATAATCAAAGCTTCTTCTTGACCGGGACACCAAGTAATTCTTTGCTGTATTAATAGCGATGCGGTACAACCAGGTATAAAAAGCACTATCGCCTCTGAAATTTCCTAATGCGCGATAGGCTTTTATAAATGCTTCCTGAGCCACATCTTGAGCTTCGCTTGGATCTTTGACATAACGATTCACCAGCTGAATGATCTTATGCTGATATTTAACCACCAAAAGGTCATACGCTGACTTATCGCCGTGTTGCACACGCAGCACCAGCTCTTTATCTAGTTGTTCGCTTGTCCTTGTTTGATTATTCACTACAGCTCTTTAATTGTTGAAGTAGACAGAATTAAACCGCATAAGTTCTTTTGATACAAAAAAATTGCTATCACTCTAAAAAGCTTTATTATCCATAAATAATAAGCAGCGAGCTAATTTAACGTAACATTAGCACAGTAAAACATTTTTCTTTGATTCAATGACAGCTTCTTTTATGCCTTATTCCACAAATTATGACGTCCTTGTTATCGGTAGCGGCGGCGCGGGCCTGAGTTTAGCGCTTAAATTGGCCGAGCACCCCATGCGAATTGCTGTTCTTTCAAAATTTGCCTTGACGTCCGGCAGTACCTATTACGCCCAAGGCGGCATCTCCGCAGTTTTTGATGCCGAGGATTCTATTGAATCCCATATTGAAGATACGCTGGATGCAGGCGCGGGCCTCTGCAATCCTGAAATTGTAAGACTTACCGTTACACACGGAAAAAGTTCTATAGACTGGTTACGCCAACAAGGCGTGCTGTTTACTGAAGAACAAACGCAGTCCGGCGAAACAAAACTGCATTTAAACCGGGAAGGCGGTCATTCCCATCGCCGTATTGTACATACCAATGATGCAACAGGTAAAGCAGTGTCTTTATCGCTCATTGAACGCGCCAAAGAACATGCTAATATCGAATTGTTCGAGCATCATAATGTCGTCGATTTAATCACGGTACCAAACTCCGCCGCTTCTGCCAAGCGCGTAATAGGCGCCTATGTACTGGATGCCCAGACACATCAAGTCAAGACCATTGCCGCGCGAGTCGTCGTGCTGGCAACAGGGGGCGCCAATAAGGTATATCTTTACAGCACGAATCCGCAAAGCTCAACCGGCGACGGCATTGCCTTGGCCTGGCGGGCGGGCTGCCGCGTCAGCAACATGGAGTTTATGCAGTTTCATCCGACCTGCCTTTACCATCCCCACCCTCAAGCCCGCTCTTTCCTGATCAGTGAAGCCGTCAGAGGCGAAGGCGGCAAGCTGATTCTGCCGGATGGCTCGCCTTTTATGCAGAATTTCGATCCCAGAGGCGAACTGGCGCCCCGCGATATCGTTGCCCGAGCCATAGACCACGAGATAAAAAAGCGAGGCATTGACTGCGTTTACCTGGACATCAGCCATAAATCGGAACAGTTTATACGGGAGCATTTCCCTACCATTTATCAGCACTGTCTTGAATTCGGTATCGATATCACCAAACAGCCTATTCCTGTCGTACCCGCGGCGCATTACACCTGCGGCGGCGTACTAACGGACAGCCATGCGCGTACCGATATCGAAAATCTCTACGCCATAGGGGAAGTTGCCTGCACAGGTCTGCACGGCGCCAACCGCATGGCCAGCAACTCATTACTGGAATGCCTGGTTTTTGCTGATCTCGCCAGCGAGGATATTTTGCGGAAGCTTCCCGCTATCCCGGCCGCCTCCAATATTCCTGACTGGGATGAATCGCAAGTCAGTGATTCGGATGAAGAAGTAGTGGTATCCCATAACTGGGACGAATTGCGTCATTTTATGTGGGATTATGTAGGCATCGTAAGAACCGACAAACGCCTGAACAGAGCCATGAACCGGGTGGAACTGCTTAAAAAAGAAATTGCTGAATATTACGGCAACTTCCGTGTTACCAGCGATTTACTGGAATTGCGCAATCTGGTCATAGTCGCAGAACTGATAATTCGCTGCGCCCAACAGCGGAAGGAAAGCCGGGGACTACATTACACGCTGGATTATCCGGAGACAGACAACAGCAAGCCAGCCCAAAACACTATTCTGTCGCCATAACCAACCTATAGGCGCGTTACAATTCCTTTAACAGCGACTGGACTTGACGCGCCGCCTGCTCGCAGTCTACGGCGGACTTCTCCACATCGCGACTCAACAGAAGCCCGACACTTAACCCGTCGCTGTCGCGGGATGCATATTCATTAAGAGGAGCGCATATTTTGTGCATATGTTGCTCCGCTCTGATTAAAGTCACATGACTCCCCGAATCCCTTTCGCTTTCTGTCAACATCATGACCTCACTGGTCATGCTGTTCTGTAAACGGAAAACATCTTCTACATAACGCGCAAACTCTTCCCTTGACTGCCTGTTTGCGCCATACCCAGCGCCAAAAGACGTTGCACACCCTGATAACATTATCGCCATAAAAATCAACATGCAGCCATGAAAATCAACCGGGATCTTATTCCATTTTGCCATCTGATTTTTTATTTCACCTAAAGAGTTCATTTAATCTTTTCAATATACTATAAATCTAGCCCGCTCGAGCAGAAAAGAAAGCTGTCAAACATAGGGCCTTTGGAAACAATAAAATTCTTTTAATATTTTTACTGTTTTTGTATCATCCAGCTTATCTGAGTGTATACTTTTCCCTGCTCTAATATAATTATAATTCTAACAAACACGGTTTCGATCTGATGGCTGAAAAAACAGTAAGCAAATATTTGCTCAACCTTGAAAAGAACTTTGCCAGTGACAATCCTGTATTACAGAGAGCGGCAAAAGTCTTCCATGAGCTTGATCAAATTGAATTCGATCTAGGGCTGCTCGGCGATGATGAGACGACGGCTTGCAAGGATTCCTGGTGGCCGATCATCAGCCTGATCGGCGGCAACTCAACCGCGAAATCCGGGTTTATTAACAGCTATTTAGGCTCAGAGTACATGCTCTCCGGGCTTCAGCCGTCCAGCCACAAATTTACTGTGCTGCTGCATAGCAGTCAAACCACCCCTACCATTTTGCCAGGTACTGCTCTGGATGTTGATCACCGGTACCCGTTCTATCAGATCAGCCGCAAAATTGAACAGCAACAGCCGGGCGAAGGCGACCGCATCAATTCTTATCTGGAATTGAAAACCATCAGCAGCGATCGGTTAAAAGGCAAGCTATTCATTGATGCCCCCAATATCAGCGCCGTATCGTCTAACTCAGTTGCCTCGCTGTTAATGCGGCATACAATTGAATGTTCGGATCTGGTTTTAATTTTTACGGACGCCTTTGATTCAGCCGCACCGGTTGACGAATTGGTCGAAACCATCATTCGCCATCAGGATTCCAACAAATTCGTTTATATTATCAATGAGCCGGCAGCGGCACTAAATCCGGCTCTTAACAATGAGATCATTTCTTCCTGGCAAAGAAAATTGTCAGGATTGGGCCTGAATACCGGACAATTTATTGTTCTGTCTACCGTAGAAAATACAATCAGCCCTCAAAACCAGGCCGCTTTTGCCGCGATAGACCAACGCATGGTCAATGTGGGCTACGACCGGTCATACCGTGTCCTGCACTCGCTGGAAAAAAGCATCCGTGAAATTGATAACACCGTGGTCCCGGAAGTCACAAAAGGCATTGCGATCTGGAAAGACCGCGTCAACTTTTCCACGCTGTTGATTTTGGGATTCATTATCACGTTTGCCCTTTTCGCCGAAATACAGATGGGGATTCTGGATCTATTGATAGACCCGATCATTGGCCCAGCTATCCTGCTTGTCCTGCTAGCCATAATCGTTCCGCTGCATATACTCATCAGCAAGTTGCAAGCCAAATTAATCATCAAACAGCTAACTGCCAGACAGAAAGAACTTCACTTAATGGAAAACCTGGCCAAACTCTTTGAAAAAAATCTGACTTTTTCACGCATGTTACTGCCGTTTACCGAACCTGCCGGCTGGAACAAAAAAACCAAAGCCCGCCTATCTCAATTATCCAACAAAACCAAGGAACTGGTTCAATTATTGAATGATAGTTTTGGCACTTACAACGACCGGTCATCAAACAATTATTTGGACCCGCTAAATTCAGCAAATTAATCGAACCGTTAAGTCAATTCTGCATCATTTTGTGGCTATATGGCTATTTTAAAGCAATATCTGGCGCTTTGCTGGTTTCAAAGCAACCCGCTGACGCTGCCTAGATCAGTTGATTTTTTCAAACAAAATTTCTGGTTCTACTATATTGTTGAATATTTCATACAGGTGAACATGGTGGATGATCCTGTAGAATCGTTTTATGAGGTTAGCCTGGAAACAGCGCTAACCTTTTTATTTATAGGGATCATGCTGATCCTCAACAGGTCTCTGTATGTATTTATACAGGCAGCAACCGCTTTTCTATTCTGTGAAAATGTCGTCGCTATTTTTGTCGTGCCCGTGATTGTCTGGCTGACCACTACCGATGATGCTTTAAGCTATTATACATTTGCCGCCTTGGCTTTATGGCAGTATGCGCTGATCGCTTACCTCATCCAGCGTATCCTGTCCATTAATCTTGTTGCCTCTCTGGTTTTATCCTTCCTTTATTTCATGGTGACTTACGGCGGTGCTTTCGCCCTGGCACAGGTCATATAGCGGCCTTGCCAGCCTCAGAATCGGTCCAACTCGGGATGCGCGACCTCGCCCTGATGCACATGCATCGCCCCTAATTCAGCGCAGCGGTGCAGTGTCGGCACGGCCTTGCCGGGATTGAGCAGGCCTGTTTCGTCAAATGCCCTCTTCACGGCATGAAACTGGGTTAACTCGTTATCGGTAAACTGAATACACATGTGATTGATCTTCTCGACGCCCACCCCATGCTCACCGGTAATCGTACCGCCTAATTCAACGCTCAATTTCAGGATGTCGCCGCCAAACTGTTCGGCTTTTTCCAGTTCCCCTTCATGATTGGCATTGTACAAAATCAACGGATGCAAATTGCCGTCGCCGGCATGAAAGACATTTGCCACCGCTAAACCGTACTTTTCGGATAGTCTACTGATATCTTTCAGCACTTTTGCCAAATAGCGTCTGGGAATCGTACCATCCATGCAATAATAATCCGGCGAGATGCGCCCCGCCGCAGGAAACGCTGACTTGCGGCCAGCCCACATTCTCTGCCTTTCCTGCTCCGATTGAGCAACCTTGACCTCCATTGCCCCGCTGTCCGCCAGGAGCGCTACGGCTTTCTCCAGCTCTTCTTCGACCTGTTCCCGTGTGCCGTCCAGTTCACATAGCAGTATCGCTTCTGCGTTATCAGGGTAACCCGCATGAATAAAATCTTCGACAGCCTTAATCGCCGCCTTGTCCATCATCTCCAGCCCGGCAGGAATCAGTCCGGCAGCAATAATTTCCGCAACCGCCCGCCCGGCCTTTTCGGTATCATCAAAAGCTGCCAACAAAACCTGCGCCAGTTCAGGAATAGGCAACAACTTGACCGTTATTTCAACAATAATGCCCAGCATGCCTTCCGATCCAGCCATTAATGCCAACAAGTCCAAACCGGCACTATCCAGACCGTGCGAACCGATAGTGACGAGTTCGCCATCCATCGTCAGCATTTTAATACGCAAAATATTATGCGTTGTCAGCCCGTATTTAAGGCAATGCACACCCCCCGAATTTTCGGCGACATTGCCGCCTATCGTGCAGGCAATCTGCGATGAAGGATCCGGCGCATAATAAAGTCCAAAAGGTGCTACCGCCTGCGAAATAGCCAGATTGCGCACGCCCGGCTGCACGACAGCCAAACGATTGACGCTATCGATTTCAAGAATTTGATTGAGCTTGGCCAAACTCAGCAAGACACCGTTCGCCAATGGCACGGCCCCGCCTGCCAAGCCCGTCCCGGCCCCTCTGGCGACTACCGGCACTCCTAATTGATGGCAGAACCGAACAATGCGCTGGATCTGCTCGACTGTCTCGGGCAATACGACCAGCCACGGCACGCAGTGATAGGCCGACAAACCATCGCATTCGAACGGCTTCAAGGCTTCTTTGTCAAAAACAATCGCTGCCCGGGGTAAAAACGTTTTAAATTCATTGATCAACACACTGCGGTCAATCTGATGCCGAATTGTTTCCGATGCGTGCGGCTGAATTGTTATCATAAGTCATCGTCAATAAATGAGAGCTAACCATGCATTGTGTCAAATCCAAACTGACAATAGAAGACACAATTAAAAAATCCCGCTTCATCGGAGTGATTGTTCCGTGCCTCAGTGAGAACGAGGCATTGCTGAACCTTAAGCAACTATATGCCGAACACCCCAATGCCAATCACATCGCTTTCGCGTACCGCATCAAGACCGACCGCGGCTTTATCAGCCGATTCCATGATGCGGGCGAACCCACCGGTACGGCCGGAAAACCCATTTTCCAGCATATCGAAGGCAAACAACTGATTAATCTGCTCATTGCCGTGATCCGCTATTTCGGAGGCGTCAAGCTGGGCGCGGGCGGGTTGACGCGCGCTTATGGCAACGCCGCCAAAAGCGTTATCGAGGCGGCGGACATTCACCCGTTTGTGGAACTGGCAAGAATCCGGTTGACGCTGGATTACAACCAAATGCAGCCGCTCGAATACCAATTGAAAAAACTCGACGGCCAGATCGTAGAACAGGATTTTGCCGAGCAAATCAAACTGCTGATTCAATTGCCGGCTGACAACGTGGACCTATTGTTACAAAGCTTTCCGGGAAATGCTTGACAACCCTTAGCCGGGCTCAAAAATTGTCTGGTAGGAAACATACATCAATGTTGAAACCAGCGCATATAAGACCGGCGTCAGCAACGGCATCATGCCGCCCCCGATGAATACGGCGGCAAAGACAAAGCCCAGCAGTTTATAGATGGCGCTCAGATGCCGGGTAACAGCCTTATTGCCCTGTTCCTTTGCCTGACTCCAGGTATAGTTTTTAAACAGCATCAGCGGGTAACTGAACCAGCTGGCGAATGTGGTCAGCATTAACAGAACGAAAATAAGCGCCACGATTGCCGATGAATAAAGCCAGCCGGCCAGCTGCCGCAATGACTTGTCGTCCATATTCTCAGGCGTCAACTCCCAATAATAGAAAAACTGGGCAATTTTTTCCCATTCCTCGCTATAAATATTGGCGGCCAGCCTGAAGACAAACCAGCAAAGCACGATGCTGAGAGCCGCCAGCACGGCTAATGGCAAACTTTTGCTGATCGCCCAGTAAAGACTGACCGAATGCCCGTCCGAACTTTTCAAATCAGTGTATTTTGCCACGCTGACCCCGACGAACAGACTCGCCACCGACAGAAAGACGCCCAAAGCCAATGATACACGCCCGACGCCTAACAGAAGGCCGGCAACCAACATGTATCCGATCCACACCAGAGGCTCACGGCCGATCAGCCAGAAAGCCTGACTGAGCCAGCCGCTGAAACTTGTCCTCTTCACGCCGAGATCCGCGAAATGCCGACAGCATGGCGCAATTCCTTGATAAAAGGCACGCTGATCGCACGTGCTTTTTCGGCGCCTTCCTGCAATTGCTGTTCAATGTGCTCCGGCGCCTGCATCAATGCCTCGTAACGCTCTCTTGACGGCGCAATTTGCTCATTGATATGCTCGAACAAGACCTGTTTCATTTCCCCCCAGCCTATGCCGTCCGCATAGCGCTGACGGATCTCGGCCACTTCCGATGGCGTAGCGAACGCCTTATAAATGCTGAATAACGTGCAGGTTTCCGGGTCCTTGGGCTCGCCGGGCTCCAGGGAATTGGTCTTGATCTTGTTGATCAGCTTGCGTAATTTTTTCTCAGGCTCGAACAAGGGAATGGTGTTGTTATAACTCTTGCTCATCTTCCGGCCATCCAGCCCCGCCAGGGTTGCGGCATTTTCATCGACAACCGCTTCAGGCAATACGAAGTGCTCGCCGTAAATATGATTGAAGCGTCCTGCGATATCTCTGGCCATTTCGATATGCTGAATCTGATCCTTGCCAACCGGCACTTTATGGGCATTAAACATCAGAATATCGGCAGCCATCAGAATCGGATAGCTGAACAGTCCCATGGTCACGCCTTTATCGGGATCGTTCTCGCCGCCCTCCTCGTTTTCGGCAACCGCCGCCTTATAGGCATGCGCCCTGTTCATCAACCCCTTTGCCGTGACGCAAGTCAGCACCCAGGTCAGCTCCATAATCTCGGGCACATCGGATTGCCGGTAAAACACGGCATTCGAGGTATCCAGCCCCAAGGCCAGCCAGGTTGCCGCAATTTCAAGACTGGACTGGCGGACCCGCTCCGGCTCCTGGCATTTGATCAGCGCGTGATAGTCGGCAAGGAAGTAAAATGGCGAAACATGCGCATCTTTGCTGGCGGCAATCGCCGGCCTGATGGCGCCTACATAATTACCCAAATGAGGCGTACCTGTGGTAGTAATTCCCGTTAAAATTGTTGCTTTGGTCATTCGATAATACTCAAGTCCGGTTGTGTTTGGTGTACCATATTACATAAATTCAGGCTAATATCCAGTAGCACACTCACTAAACAACCACCCGCTCAAGCGGGTGGGTTCGAATAACGGACTGAAAGTCCGGATACGCGTCGACTAAACGACGCGTCTTAATCCGGCTCCATTTTAAAATTATCGTTTGGGTTA
>NZ_JAZHOC010000055.1:0-118009 GCF_036553575.1 Methylobacter sp. Wu1
CTATCAACAGTTAGCCGAGGTCATTACCGGCGTGAAATTCGTCAACGGCATTAAACAAACCGGAGATCTACAACAGGACGCCGCTTGATTCTCCATACACCAGATTTGCGCATAGCTCAGCGCATCAATCGCGACCGATGCGTCCAGACAGTTCGCATGTTTCAAAAAACCAAATTTCTGACGATACGTTGTGCAATATTTCACATCGTAGATGTGAGTTTGTTCATTGAGGCTTGTACTGAGCGGCCGTACCATAGTAAGCAATTGCTGTGATGATCTGTTGAATGAAGTACCAACAAGGACACAGCGACAGCCAAAGGTCGGCAGTCAGATTGATTTTTTATTTATTAAATTATCAATCATTGGAACGGTAGATATACCTTCAACAAACCTGACTAACATCGTAATTTGTTGCCGGCTGCTAAGAGTATGAAAGATACCTAAAAACTTTATTATTACTATTAGGAGTTAACTTACTATGCAACACGCTCACGATTCTTCAATAAATAGCAATTTAAAAGCTTTGCTTGGCGAACTTGATCGCAATCCTGCTCCGCATCAGCTCGCCCAATTACGGCAATTGATCGAATACAACGCGGAACGCGCTGCAAATGAACCGCAAGCTTTTTTGGACATGCTGTTCCTCAACGCTATCCAGAACCGATTCATCCCTCATGACGGGGAGCGCGGGCATATTTATCTGAAACGCTTCGAAATTCCACAAATTGAGCTTTTTGACATCCTTATCAACAAGTTTCCGCTGGTCAGCATGAGCCATGGCATTGTTAACGATGCCATCAAGCATGTCATTGCCGATGGTCCGCATGCGGTACTGATTGATATCGGCATAGGCCGGGGCATTCAAACCTCCAAGCTTATCCAGTCCATGTCCGGGAATACTTGCTTGAAAACCTTGACAGTGATCGGTGTCGAGCCGTTTCATGAGGCTTTAACTCATGCCGGCCAAATGATTGCCAAAGCGGCGGCGAAAGTACCGTTCAAAGTCGTCTTTTTCCCGCTGGATTGCCTGGTCGAAAAGCTGATGCCGGAACAATTGTTTTCCGCCTTCCCCAAACAATTCAATAAACTTGCCGTTAATGCTTCACTGATCGCCCATCATATCCCCAGCACAGCAGAGCGTATCGCATTTTTTGATATGATTCGCCAATTGCATCCCGATGCCCTTCTGTTGACCGAACCGGACAGCAACCATATGGAGAGCGATTGGTGTCTGAGGGTAGAAAATGCCTATGCGCATTATGGCAATGTATTCAGCATTATCGATCAGCTCGATATCAGCGAATCCGAAAAAAATGGCCTGAAGGCGTTTTTTGCCAGAGAAATCGATGATGTGGTTTCTCACCCCGAAGAGCAGCGCTTTGAACGTCATGAATGCACCTCCCGCTGGCTTGAGTATCTTGCCAAAACCGGCTTTCGCATGGGCAGACAAGTGAATGTAGATGAAACATGGAAGGCGAAGGAAATCAGTTGCCGGCAGGACTCCCCAGGTCGTCTTAGCATAGGCCATAAAGGCATCAATATGATGTCCATCCTGCATGCAACCCTTTAGGCTCAAGTACAAAAAATGGTTCTGTTGCGTTAATTCTCTTAGAAGCAATTCCGTTATTCTGATTGGGGTTAAAGAGTTAGGTGGATGATGACTACCGTTTTCGGTTAATAGCTTGGCCAGCAGAACGTTTCAAGTTCTGCCTGGCAGTGGTGCTACGCCCCAAGCAAGCCAGCTTGTGCTCTTTCCCCATCATTGGCCGATCGAACGTACCTTCAATTGACTGAATCACTCACGCCGTCTCAGCAAAAGTTACGAGCGTATCACTTGCACCGATGAAACGGGGGTATATCGTCATGCGCTGCATTATGTTGATGCGTCTGGCCTGAAGCGGGCGTTCCCAAACGTCTTCTTAGACGTTCACTTTTTATGTGTTGCCCCTTGGTGTGCGAGGACTAACGGCGCTGTCGCAAAGGACTGCGAGTTTGAACCGTAACAAAGGTTTATTTTCTAATAATCAGGCAAGGCTGGTTTCTAACCATAAATCCTGTCATTTTTCTCATTGACTTTAAAGAGCGAATATTATGGAAACTCACAAAATAGAAATCAAAGATCTGGAAAGAAACGAAGTCGTAAGCACGGGTTATATAGACAATGAAGATCTGCCGCTCATGGTTCATGATTTGAGCCATTACGATTTGAACCCTGATCATCACTATAAAGTCGGCCCCATCCACGGCGATTATTTAGAGCTGCTTTGCAAGCATGTGGATGGATATACCAAACATGTCTGGTTCGATCGCCATTAGGTCCTGCTGACATTTCGTCGCAGCCAGATCAAAGCAGAGGATAAGTTTGCTCATGGCAGTCCGTCAGGGATTGGATAATCGATACCGGCGAAAAGATGTAATATTGTCTGTAAAGATCCGCACGCAATTTTAAAGACGGTGAGCCTCAGTCTCCTGCAGCATCTGTTTGAGCCACTGCATATAGGGAGTGCCGCCGGTTCCCTTTGGATCATCCGTCCAGCGGTTGATATATTCTTGCGCCCAGCCGTAATGGACTCGCCGGAAGGCCGCCATGGCATCCAGAATGGCGTTATAAGGGTCCTTATATTCAGGGCTTCTGATATCCGGCATGGCTTCGACTTCCTTGATCAGCAACCGGTGCCTGAGCGGCATGTAATTGCGCATATCGGCCAGATGGTCCGTCAACACGGATCGCTGGTGCGGAATTTTCATGAAGGCGACCAGAGTCGGCATAATACTGCTCTGGGCGCCCGTCTCCCCACGGAACAGAATCGGCGCCAGATCCACGCCCTCATAGGCTATACTTTCAAAAAAGCGGATATAAGGCCGGAAAGTCTTGTAGTAAAGGCTGGAATCCATGTGCTCCGGAATGCGCTTGATCACCTCGACCTGTCGCTGCACAGCATCCGCAATGAGCCATAGCTCAGGGCTCAGGTCGGCATCATCGCTCTCCACCAGCTTGCGCTTGATTGATGCGATCGCAGCCAGAATATCGGCCGCGATCGCTTCAATCTCTATGTGCACCATGATGAACCAATGCTCGTCATACAGGTGAACAAAGTTTTGCAGGGTATCGATATTGCCCAGCCGGATCGGTTGATTTTTGCGAAAGCGCTTCCAGTTATAGAGCGCATAGCCGTCGTAACTCAGAATGGGCAGGCGATCGAGCAGCATGGCGGCCCGCACCAGCGGCACCGCGATGTTATACGGCAGAATCTTGACCGGCTCCTCTCCGATCTGATTGACGTAAGCGGAGGCAAGAAAGCTGAGCCGCACATAATACAGGCGAAGCTGAGGAAGATTCTCCTCGGTGACCGGCCCCTGCCATCTCGGGATTTCCAGCTCCCGAACGTAAACCCGAAAGTCTTTGTCATAGAGCAGGCTCGGCAGATCATGGCCGATCTCATCAAGCATGGCATAGCGCGAATCATGTGGAAATGCGGTCAGAGGATCATTTTCGGGAAGAAATCCGCGCTGCCCATAGACGGGCTTCAGTAATTCGCAGCCTTCGAGCTTGGCTATCTTCTCAGCGTCAATTCTTCCCATGAAACGCTGCCACTGCATTGTTGACATGATAATTTTCCTTGCAAAACAAAGGATAAACCGGGCACGCCGCAACCTGGCAATGAACGGCTTGCGCACCCTATACACATTAAGACCGGTGCCTTTGTCCCCTTGTTCCTTGCCTGCTGTCCAGTGTAACTTTATGGCTGACTAGGATTTGGCATTGAATAATGGCCTTGTTTTCAATTCGGGCAACCGGGGTGAGAGATGCCTACATCGCGACTTGCCGGGCGGTTTTTAATCGCGATGTAAGCATCGCTCCCACAGGGGCGGCCATTGGCCGGAAAGGGCCTTAATCTGATCGGGTATCGGAAATTATTTTTAGCTGAATCTTCAGGTGCCTGAGTCAATTGCCTGCGGAACATCTTATAAAACAGCTCAAAGCTCCATTTGCAATCCGGGTATGCCGATACGCTGTATCCGGATGGCATTCCTGCCTTCCTCGTAAGCCGGCAATTGGCCTTCATGCTGCCAGAGCCTGAAAGCCAGGGAATATGACAAAACGCGCACCGGATAATCGCGCGGCAGCTGTTGCAGATAAGGCTGGATGGTCACGAAATCCGTCACGCCATACTGTTGCATAATGAAGCGCAGGCCGCCGTTGGTGGGCCCAATGTTGTAGGCCAGAAGGCCCAGAAACAGATCGCCTTTCATTTCAGCCAGATAGTGTTTTAAGGTAGCGGCGGCAATAAAGGCATTGTGCCGATGGTCGAGCAAAGACAATTTATCCACGCCAAGGCGGCTGCCGGCCTGTTCTGTAGCTACTTTGGGCACACGTGTGATCTGAAACAGGCCACGCCCGCCATCCTGGCTGTCGCGCGGCATGAACGAAGACTCTGCCGCGGCAACGCCCTGCAGAAGATTCGGATCCAGATCGAACGCTTTGGCTGCTTCTCCGATAACGGCATTGTATTCTTCCGCGCGTTTCACCAGTCGCAGCAGTTGCGCCGTATCGTACCGCCGGTAAGCCGCATAGACCTGGTGAGCCAGCGTAATGCGGGCCGCTTCCTGCCTGCCCCCGACCAGTGAGCGGAAGTATCCGTAAGCCAGGGAAAATTCACCCTGCATCGCAAACCAGCCGACCATGAGCGCCAGTCCGACGGCTAGCATCGGCGGCAATAACGATGAGAAGGCGCGCAGTTGTGTTCGCAGTTTCCACCAGCCGATCAGCAGCGCCGCTGCGGCCAGGATCAGCCCGACCACGCCGACCGCGAATGGCAGCAGGCTGGTGAAAAAACGCGTGCCTGAAAATCTGTCGGCCGAATAACCCAGCAGCACGATAACCAGCAATGCGACGGTAATGACAAGACTGGTCGCTTCAAGCATTATCAGCGACAACCGGCTCCTGAAATGATTGATCATCGGCCTGGACGCCGGCTTTTTTACTGCCGGCCGTGCCGTGCGCGGACGCGGTTTGACTTGAGGCGGTACTGTGGCCTTTTTAGATGCCGGACGGCCTCGCATTGCCGGTTTGTTCATAGTAAAAAGTCAGATTCTGGTAAAGTCATCCAATCAGGGAAATTATAGAGGAGGTTTGGATTGAGTTTTAATTATTCATGTCATTTTGTATGGAGCGCATTTACAAAATAGCGGTTTTTCCCTGTCAATCGGTCTCAATCTGATAGTTCAGCTTGATTCTTTGCGACGTGCCGGCCTCGGTTTCCACACTGAGCGCCTTGGTCAACATCCTCCTCAAAACCAGCACCGCCTGCTTGTTGAACAAGCCGACCTTGGTGCCGATATAAAACTCCGGCGTCAGATGCCGGCCCACAGCCAGCAGCGTATCCTGCAGCGTCTTGCCTTCTTTAACCTCAAACTGATCGGCTCCGAACTTGTTGGCGAGCCAGGCAACCTTGCCCGCCCCATAGGATAGCGCCGCGCCGGCTATCATATTGCCTTCCGATTCGCTGGCCTGATTCAGCGGCCGGCCCGTGATCAGGTAGGCCAGCGCTTCCGCTTCCGGCAGCGCCGGTTCCGAATAAATGCGGGTTCTGGGCGCTTTCGATGATCCGCTCACGCTGAGCACCGCCGTCACTTTTTTGTCATTGGAAACACGGACGGCTTCAACGTCCAGCCAAGGATTGTCGACCGGGCCGTTGAAGGCGAAGCGCCCTTTACGCACGGTCAGATCCTGCCCGTACTGTTCGTAGCGGGCCTCCTTCATGTCGACGGTGCCGTGCATGGTCATTTTTCCGGCTCTCTGGACGACCTTCAGCTTGCCTGCCAGGTCGGTCTTCAGCCCCATCCCTGAAAATTTCACATTCTTGCCCAGTTCGACGTCGACATCGATATCAAAGCCCGGCACGGCCGGTGCTGTTTTCTCGATTGGTTCCTCGCCGACAATAATCTCATCTTCGCTGACTTTGACGGTCTGCTCCGGCAGCTGCTTGAGCTTCATGATCGCCGTCGGCACGCCCAGTTTGCCCGTCACTTTGCCCTGCCCGTCCGCATAAGCTATTTTCAATGCCGGCGATACGGCTATTTGCGCTTCCGGCAGCTTCGCGACTTCAAAATCATTGCCCGTCAGCGTCAGCTCAACCGGCCAGCCTGACTCGGGCTGCAGCAGCACAAAACCGTCCAGATAGACAGAGCCGGTGCCCGATTTGGCCGCGCCCTGTATGCGCAGGCGCTCGGCATTGTCCCTGGCGGCCGCGATCTCTAAGTTGATATCGCGAAGTTTCAGGCCCAGCTCCTGAATATCGACAGCGCCGCCGGAAAACCGTACCGAACCTTCCGCCGCCGGTTTTTGCAGGGCTCCGTACAGCGTCAGGTCCGCCTGCAATTGGCCTTTAAGGCCGGACACCTTATCCGGCACCAAAGCGTTGAAGAGCGAAAACTCGGCCACCGAGGCCTGTATGCGGCCATTGACGGTCTGGCTCGGGCCGATATCGGCCTGCAGTTGTCCGCGCACGAAGTCCCGGCCGGCCAAGGCCAGATCCAGATCGGCCGACACCACATTGCCGCTTACCGTGCCGGTCACGGACGAGGCGCCCAGCGGGATAGTGGTAGTAGTTTCCTTAGCCTGTAACAAGACTTTAGTCCCGGCCGGCATCTGAAGACTGTAACGCCCGGCCAGCATGCCTTTGCGCCGCGCTAGTTGGGCATCGGCATTGAGGATGCCGCTCAGCGTCACCTGTTCTGTCATGTAAGTCTGCAGCAGCGCGAGCGGCAGTGCCGACGCCTTCAATTCCGCCTGAAAGTCGCCGCTGGCCTGATAGTGGCCTTGCACACAGGCGGAAGCAGCCTGCCGGGCCAAACAACCCTGCTCTAAAGCCAGATCGACACCCGCCTCGCGCGGCGCTACGGTCATCGCCACGGGCTCCCGAAGCTGCCAGCGGCCCTGATTGGGCACATTCAGCGCCAATCTCGATAAACTACCCTGCCAACGGCCGTTTTCGATGCCGCCCGTCAGTCCGGCTGACAGGTCGCCTTTGTTTGAACGCAGGTCGGCACTGAGGCTGTGAGCGGCCTGCGTGCCGCTGCCCTCGACCAGCAGTCGGGTTATCTCGATAGCGCCGCTTTTGATGGTGGCCGCTGATAGATTCAGTCTTGACGTTGCTTCGGGGCGATAGCCGATATCGGCATTCAGTTCCGCAGCGCTGTATCCGGCGAAGCGCAGACGCCTGCCCTGGGCCTGGAATTCAACCGTGGGTTGCCGCCATGCGCCCTTGAGGCGCCCTTCGCCTTTCAGGCTGCCGCCCAGTCCCGGCCACAGCGTATCCAGTTTGGGCGCATTGATTGTAACGTCCAAAGCGCCCTGTTCCTGTCCCAGTGTACCATCCACGGCCAGCCTGTTGACGCCGGAATTGATGCGCAGCGAGTCGACTGTCAGCTGATCTCCGGCCAGAAACAGTTTGCCATCGGCGCTCACCGGATAATCGCGCAGCTTGCCGGTCAGTTTGTTGATATCGGCTTCCAGTTGCAGCGCCTGCTCGGCCAGTTTGCCTTTGATATGTGTGCTGAAGGTCAGATCGCCGGGCACTTCCGGCATGATAATGGCCGGATTGAAATGCTGGCCCTGGGCTGTCAGGTCAAACGCCGGCGCCTCCTTCCATGAAACATTGCCCGCCAGCAGAAACAAGCCGGTTTTGGATTTCAGCTCCAGTCTTTCGATGGCCATGGCTTCGAGGCTGCCTGTGCCCTTGAATGCCAGATTGCTTTCGGGCAGATACTGCTGCGTCAGCCGGCTGTTGACGGTTAGCCGGTAGTCATCGAGCAAACCGCTCAGCTCGAATGCGCCCTGCTCGCTCTTCAGCTGGGGTTCGGCGGCAGTCAGCGGCCATTTGAGGTTGCGCCAGTCGCCGCGGGCGTTTATACGCGGCTTGCCGAGCGCATCTTCCAGATTGCCTGTCAGGCTGGCGGCGAATGGCGTAGATAATCGATTATCGAAAATAATCCTGTCGATGTTGCCGTGGACGATGGATGCGCCCTGCCATACGCCGTTGCTTTCGGTGCTGACCTGCCAGTCGGCCTGTAGGCTGAAAGGAAAACCCTTGCCCAGCGTCACCTGGCCTTGTGCGGTCGCGGCGACTGGCTTGGCGTTGATGTCCAGCAGGCGGACGCTAAGCGTTCCCTGTTCGGTCGCCGCCGCCAGGCGCAGTCTGCCCAGTTCGTACACCTGCTCGCCCGACTGCAGCCGCGCATCGGTCAGCAGCAGGTTTTCAACCGCAATCTCTACCGGCAGCCGCAGTTCGGTCCGGAAATCGAACGGCGCCTCGTCCTTGGGCTTTTCGGCTTTCCTGATAGTCACGGCGACGCCATTCAGCGTCAGATCAACTATGTTCACCGTACCCGAAAGCAGCTCGCGGGGGCGCCAGGCAAAGGCCAGACTTTTAACGGCGACGGTTTCGGTATCGCTCTGATAATGAAGATCCTTAAGCATGATGCGGTCGATCAGCCGGCCCTCTATCTTTGCGGCCGTCACCTGTGCCGGCAGGCTTGAAAAAACCTGCTGCAGCAGCCAGCGGCTACCTGCTTCGCTGCTGACCAGCCCGAACAGGCCGGCAGGGATCATCAGCACGACCAGCAAAACGATCAGCAGCCCTTTCTTCATAGTCTGGCGCCTGCGGAAAAATGGATCTGAAACGAAGAATCGGCCTCGTTCAACGGCACGGCGAAATCGAGGCGCACCGGACCGACCGGCGAATACCAGCGGATGCCCAGGCCCACGCCGGTCTTGAAGCTGATGTCGCCGGCATTGAAGGCATTGCCGCTGTCGACGAAGGCCGCCGCGCCCCAGTCATCGAGAACGGGATGCTCGTATTCGGCGCTGACGACTGTCAGGAACTCGCCGCCTTTGACATGGCCGAATCCGTCCTTCGGCCCCAGCTCCTTGTAATCATAGCCGCGAATGCTATTGATGCCCCCTGCGTAAAAACGGTATGAGGTCGGCAGCCTGCTCAGGTCATCGACCAGTGTCGCGCCCAGATTGGTCCGGCCGATGAATTTGCCGTCCCCGGGCAGGGACTGCATCCAGATGCCCGAAAAAATGCCCTGCAGAAAGCTGACGTCGGAAAACGGAGTTTCATAGCTGCCTCTCACTTCGAACTCGGCCCTGTAGCCCTTGGTCGGCCGCACGATGCTGTCGGCCACCGAACGCAGCCAGCTGGCGCCGGGCACCAATAACAGCGCTTCGCCCGATTCAGTCTCGGTTTCAAATTCCTCATAACTGTAGTCAAGATAGAGCGTCTGCTTCCAGCCGTTGGGCTGCGCTTTCTTGTAGCGTACAGAAAGCGCAGCTTTTTTGGACTTGAAAGTGTCGGTATCTTCGTATCTGAAGCCGCCGCCGAAACTAAGCACGTCATGGACCGGATCTTTCATCGGAATGCTGTATTCGACATCGGCAATCGACAGTACCGGCGAGATGTCGAGATTGGCGTTCAGAAAATGACCGCGCCGGTTCAGGCGGCGGTTCTTGTAAGTCGCATTGCCTAGAGGCCCAATGTCGGTGTCGAATCCCAGGCCGAAGCTGTACAGATGCCGGTTATTTGGAGACAGCGTGATCGAAACCGGCACACGCTGCTGTTCGATGTGTTCGGTGTCCGGGATGATTTCCACGCTGTCGAAATAGTCGCTTTGCGACAGTGCGCTCTGTGTTTTAGCCAATTGCTCGGTGCTGTAGTAATCGCCTTTTTTTATGGAAATATATTTTTCCACGAAGCCGGGATTCAGAATATCCTGTTTGACAGTGACATCGCCGAAATACATGCGCTTTCCGGCATCGAACAGCAGTTCGATCCTGGCGCTGTTGCGCGCCTTGTCGATCAGCAGTCTGCTCTCGGTGAATTTCGCATTCAGGTAGCCGCGCTCCAGCGCCAGCGTTTCAAAGCGCCGCTTCAAGCTTTCATATTGGCCGTGATGGACGGGACTGCCGATCTTTAGCGGCAAGTTTTTGCGCAATTTCTGAAACTCAGGATCGTCATGGGCTTCGCCTGTAATCGCGATATCGATAGCGCTGACGACAGCCTGCGGCCCAGGCTGGATGTCAAAGCGGGCTTGCCAGCATTGCCGGTTAAAGGTCAGCGATTTTTCGAGGGCGGCATGGTAATAGCCCAATGCCCGCAAGGCCTCGTCGATTTCCTGATCGGCTTGCGCGTATAGGTTCCGTATTTTCCACTCCGGCGCATCGCAGCCTTCCTTTGCCAGCGACAGCGTAAGCAGTACGTTGTCCTTGGCCTGCCCTTTAACGCCTTTGACCGACACCTCGGCAACTGCCACGGAAGCAGGCAAATACAGCATCAGCATGAGTGGCGCGGCTCTCAGAACCGGAGACTTCAGGCGCATAAGGTTCTGCCCAGGCTCCTATAGGTTGCGCCATACGGGGATGGGCTGCGGAACGGCCGGATAGTGAGCAGTTGATTTTTTCATAGGTTCCTTCTGTATTGTCGCGCTTAAATTAACCATTGCCGGATTGCGGCCTATCAGAGAAATAAAAATCAGCCAGCTCAGGCGTTCCGGCTCAGCGGCATGAGCAAGTCTCCACTCGCAGTCAACTGGTCAAACCATGAATTGGAGCTTGGCTATCAAATGGCCGATGGCAATGGAGTTTGCCACTATTCAGGGATTCAGCATAAGGAATTTTAATTATTAAAATAAGTCCTAACTTTTGAAATAGTTTTACTTGCTTGGGTATGTGTTTCCGGTTAATAGTTCCAGGTTAGGGAATGGAGAATATTATGAAACATTTATTACTGCTATTAAGTATCTTGTTGAGCGCCTGTTCAAGTATGCCGACTGTATTGAAAAACGCGCCGGCCATGGATGTCCATCTCGGAGAAGCGCTTAATAACCCCGACCGTTACCGCGGTACTCCCGTACGCTGGGGCGGCACGATCATCGAAGTCGAAAACGAAACGGACGCCACGGAAATACAGGTTCTCTATTATCCGCTGGACAGTTCGGCACGCCCACGCATTGATAAAAAAACGCAAGGACGATTCATTGTTAGTAGCCCGAGTTTCCTGGACCCGGCCATCTATAAAAAAGACTCGATAATCACCGTAACCGGCACTCTCAAGGGCTCAGTCGAGCGCGGCGTCGGCAAGAAGATGCTGGCGTTGCCGCTGGTCGAAATCGGCAATATCTATCTCTGGCCGGAAGAGGACTATCGGGACGTCTATTATGGCCCTTATATGGGTTATTACCCGTATTATTACTATCCCTACAGTCGGTTTGGCTATTACTATTATCCCTGGTATTAAACTTTTCAGGCCGACTCCTTACGATAATCTCGTCCTGCATAGCAGAGGTTATTATGAGAAAATCAACTATCCTGACGGCAGCGTTGTTTACGCTGCTGGTCGGCCTCCTGACTACCCGTGCGGCAACAGCCGATACCGGCATGGGCCTCTATCCTGAAGGCGGGCTGTTTCTTAAAATCGGCGACAGGCCCGGATTCAGACCTTATCCTCCTTACAGGCCTTATTACGGTTATCCCGGATACAGGCAGTATTACGGTTATCCCAGACCGCCTCAACGCTATGACCAGTATCGCTATGTGCCTAGATACAAGCGGCCGCCTTATTACTACGAGCGGGATTATTATGAGCGCTATTATGATTATCCTCAGCGGCCTCCTTACCGCTCCTTTCAACGAAGAGCGCCGGGATGGGGAGAAGATCCAAGATTTGAGCGCCGATACCGTTAGGTGTTGGTTCAGACCGGTTTGCCGGCGTTATAGGATCATCATATACTCATCCGTTAGGCGGCTGCACGTATTGATCTCGTGTCAAGGCCGGGCAACAATACCTTATAAACAGTAAAACTGACTGCGTCCACCGTAGGCTGGACAAGCGGGTTCCGGAGGTACTTTTCATGTCATCGCATCCTTCCATCGGCCATTACCTTTTAACTCGCCTTTACGAGTCCGGGGTCCACCATGTCTTCGGCGTGCCGGGCGATTACATCCTGCGCTTTTATCAGCAATTGTCGGAAAGCCCTATCCAGCATATCGGCACGACCCGGGAAGATACCGCCGCCTTCGCTACCGATGCTTATGCCCGCTGCCGGGGACTGGGGGCGATGGCCGTCACGTATGGCGTAGGCGCTCTGAGCGTCGTCAATGCGGTCGCCGGCGCTTATGCCGAATCATCGCCTGTAGTCGTCATCAGCGGTGCGCCGGGCATTAAGGAACGGCACGAACATCCTCTGTTGCATCACCGTTTCGGGCCGTTCCGGTTTCAGCATGAAATATTCGAGCGCATAACCTGCGCCGTTGCGGTCCTTGACGATCCCTACACGGCTTTCCGCCAGATCGACCGCGCACTGGCCGCGGCCCGCGAGCATTGCAAACCCGTTTACATCGAACTGCCCCGCGACAGGGTGGATGTAGAGGGTTATTCAATGCCCTCGGAATCGAGGCCTGCGACCGCCAGCGATGCCGGCTCGCTTAACGAAGCCGTGGAAGAGACCCTGCAATTGCTGGGCAAAGCCGCATCGCCGGTGCTGATCGCCGGCGTTGAGCTGCACAGACGCGGACTGCAGGACAAGCTGCTCAATCTGGTCGATAAGGCGCATCTGCCGGTCGCGGCGACGCTGACCGGCAAGTCGGTTCTGGGCGAGCGCCACCCTTACTATCTGGGCATTTATGAAGGCGCGATGGGATCGACGCTGGCCCGCGATCGCGTGGAACAATCCGACTTCCTGCTGATGCTGGGCGTCACAATGAATGACATCGATCTGGGTATTTTTACGGCCAAGCTCGACGCCAACCGGATCATACGCGCCACCCAGGACGAGGTCATTATCCATCATCATCGCTATCCGCATGTGCTGCTAAGCGATTTCGTGACCATGCTGAACGAGCGGATTGCGCCGCGCCCCGAGATTGGGCCTGCAGTCGCGGCGGAACCTGCGGCATTCGATTTCCCCATCAAGAATCAGCCGATGAAAGTCGCCCGGCTCATCGCGCGGCTCAATCGCTTCCTGACGCCTGACATGGCCGTCGTCAGCGATGTCGGCGACTGCCTGTTTGCCGCAATCGACCTGAGGGTGCATGAAAACAGCGAATTCCTGGCCTCGGCCTATTACACCACCATGGGCTTCGCCGTTCCCGCCGCGCTAGGCGCACAGATCGCCAATCCCACGCGCCGTACGCTGGTCCTGGTCGGGGACGGCGCCTTCCAGATGACCGGCACCGAACTGTCGACGATAGCCCGCTTCGGGCTCAATCCGATCGTGATTGTCTTCAACAACTGCGGCTACAGCACCGAACGCTATATTCTCGACGGTCCGTTCAATGACATTGCATGCTGGCAGTTCGAGCGCCTGGGCGAGGTATTTGGCCCACTGGCTGGTTATTCGGCCAGAACCGAGGATGAATTTGAGTACTGCCTGAACCAGGCTTTTGCGCAGCAGTCATCGCCTAGTCTCATCAATGTGTATCTATCGAAGGATGATCCATCCCCTGCCATGCGGGGATTAGCCGAGCGACTTGGCAAGCGCGTTTAAGCATTATGGAGAATTGTGGGGGCGACTTTAGTCGCCCATTTATATATTTAGCCTTGTCACGTAAAACCTCGAAGGACACGGAGATCACGAAGAAAATCAAGGTAAAAACTTCGTGCTCAAGTGGAACGGGGTTTGCAACCCCATTCCTAACGTTTCTGCGATGTCTGAGCTAAAAGGCTGCATAACCAATGTCGAACAGTTCGGACGGGGCAGCATGCCCCGTCCAGCTAGCAGCAACACAAAAAATAAAACTTCGTGTTCTCCGTGGTTAATTATCAGCCCAAGATGTCTATGGGCGACTAAAGTCGCCCCACATCTGCCCGCCATCTCTGTTCACTCTTTAACGCCCGCCCGCACTCTGCTTCGCCGCGATCTGCGCCACATGCCGGCCCTGGTAGCGGGCGCCTTCCAGTTCCACGGCCGACGGCCAGCGGCTTCCGTCTCCGCCGGCGATGGTCGAAGCGCCGTAGGGCGAATTTCCCATCACTTCATTAACACCCATCTGCCCCTGAAAGGCGTATGGCAGGCCGACGATGATGAAGCCCAGGTGCAGAAGCACCGGAATAAACGTCAATATGGTTGACTCCTGGCCGCCGTGCTGCGTTGCCGTGGATGTGAAGACCGATCCGACCTTGCCGACCAGCGAGCCGTTCAGCCAGAGCGATCCGGTCCGGTCGATGAAATTCTTCATCTGCGCGGTCATATTGCCGTAGCGCGTGCCGGTGCCGAAAATGATGGCGTCGTATTCGGGCAGCTCATCGACAGTCGCGATAGGCGCGGGCTGGTCCATTTTATAGCCGGACTTGCGGGCGACTTCTTCCGGCACCAGTTCCGGCACGCGCTTGATGACCGCCTCGGCGCCGGCTTCTCGCGCGCCTTCGGCGACAGCCTCGGCCATGCGCTCGATATGGCCGTAGGATGAATAATACAATACAAGCACTTTGGTCATGGTTCTTCTCCTAAAAATGTGCTGTTCCACTGCCTGATTCGCTATTGGATATAATGAAAAAATGTTATCCGTGTAAGGCAGGCCTCTATCATGCATAGGAAGAACATAAGATAAATGTGCCTGCGGTTCAGTGCTGTATCACACATAAGTGAGAGTAGATGGCGCGTCCGCCATGCACTGTATAAGCATTGAGCCGCTATTCTCTGTGCTGCCAGGGCCAGCGGCCGTTCAACTCCACTTCCAGCGAAAAGCTCAGGAATGTGCGTATGAGCATGATGATGGCCAATACGCCCACCGTCTCGAAGTTGACCTCCACCACGACAGAATGAATGACATCGGCCGCAACAAAAAACTCCAGGCCCAACAAGATGCCGCGCCCAAGACGCTGGCGCGTATCGCGAAAAATTCTTTCAGTCTCTACGCGCCTGTATAACTGGAATATTGCAAAAGCTAACGCATAAAAGGCCAATACGGCAATCAGGCCGACGCCGACCGCTTCGATGATGACAGTGCACCACTCACCTATCCGTTTTACAGACTCAGACATATCGCCGTTTCCAAAGAAAACCTGCAATGCTGTGCGTAACTAAAGAATTTTCACCGCGAAGATAGGAAGGGCGCGAAGCAAAATAAAGTCAAAGTCTTCGCGCCCTTCGAATGCTTCACTGAGTTTTCATAAAAATGAGGCCTGATCAGGCAAGCCATCACAGGCTCAAAAACGGCTGCCTGATTTATATCGCGCCCGCCTGTTTCAGCGTGATCTGTTCATACCACTGCCGTATCTCCATCAGATGCTCATCCTCCTCATTCAACGCCGCCTGAAAGTCTTTCGACATGTCATCAAGCCCCATGTCGTCGGCCAGCTTGACCAGCAGGTCCCAGCCGGCATTATCGACCAATTCGGCATTAAGCATCGCTTCCAGGCATTGATCCACGGATGTGCGCGGATCGCTCAAGACCTGAAGCACGCCGCTTGATGCTACGGCGCTGACATCGGCGCCGGGCGTCTGCGCAGTGGCATCGGCTCCCAAAGACTCTAGCGCGCCAGCAACTACCTTGAAGTGCAAGGCTTCCTCATGCCTGAATCGTTTGAGCATATCGATGGAAATCGGCGAGTCATCCGGTTTAGGTGCCGTCTGACATTTATTGATAAAGTAATCATAGAGCCGTGTGCCCGTCCGTTCAAAAGCCAGGCGCTCGCCCAGCTTGTCGATCAGAACTTGGGCATTCCTGCCGGCAAGTAACTGCATAGTTGCCTGGGCCGCGCCTTTCAACGTACCCGGAACAGGGACCGAACCCACGGGTTCGGCTTCTTTGATATAGTTGGCCTCAACGGCTGCGATACCTGCCCCGTCTCCGCGGGAGCTCGGCAAGTAGGCGTTGGCCGCATCGATCATCTTCTGGCTGTCGACAGGCGACATATCGATGCCGGTTCGGTTTCGGATGCTCATTTCAACGGGTTGGTTCATTTTTCAGCTCCTACACAAGTCTGTAGTTAAGCAACTTTACGATTCAGTTCTGTGCCGGGAGTCCACTGGTATCCTTCAGCGACCGTTTGAGAAGGCGAACCATCAGAATTGATGTGCTGCCGGTAAGCCAGCGATGCCTGGTCCTCCTTGTCTTTACTGACGAATTGCGTGCCGCTGGTGCGCAGATCCACTTCCTGTTTGAGCGTTTGCCGTACGAATTCGCGGTTGCTCTTGAACGGCATCGGATCGGGCAATGTTTGCGAAATAATCTCGGACGGGTCCCGGCGCTCATACTGCTTGACCAGTTCCGATACATAAGCATAGTGCCCGAGCTCATAATCCAGGAAGCGTTCCCAGATCGCCTTAATGCGCGGATTCGTTTCCTGTTCCACGCAGCTGTAGTAGTTGTAAACTTCGGTCGCTTCATGGATCAACCATTTCTCCAGCCAGGTTTCATCAGGATCGATGATCGATTCATATTGCGTGACATGCTGCTCCTCGATCGAGGCGATCTCGGCATACAACTGGCGCGCGACCGGGTCTGCGTAGGTCGGCCCAATATTGGCATAATAATCATGGGTCTGATACTCGGCTGCCATGATGGTCGTGGCGTGCAGTTTGCTGATCGTATCCGCTTTGGTGCGATCATAAGGATTGCGCAGATCATTTTCGGGCGCCCGGTGCTCGTCCACGGTAGGCCGGCCCGGAATGATGTCGGTATGGGATTGCAGGATGTTGTTCGCATCCTTGCCTTCCAGACGATCGAGCAGTGCCGAGTACCGGTAGAGATGGTCGAAGTCCTCCAGCAAGCCGAACCGGTAGACCTGGGCCAAATAAGGATCGGGCTCGTTTTGCGCCACGGCGGCCGTAACCTCGACGGCGACCTGCTCATAAGCAATAGTAGTTTCCAGCGGAGAGTGGTCGGACGAAATGAGCCAATTGATGGTCGTTTGTTGCTGTTGCTCGACGCGACGGACTTTCGCCAGCGGCACCTGCAGGTCTTTGTTCATGCGTGCGCACAGGTGCTGGAAGCGCAGCGCTTCTACTTCCAGCCCATTAGTGAGGATAATTCTCACGCGAGTAAAAGCTTCATCGTCGAGCTTGCTGATGGGCGGCTGTACCATGTCCTTCCAGGTCATTCGTTGTTTTTCGAGAGACATCCCCTTCGAGTCGAATAGATTTACAGACATATCGCCTCCTTAACCATTAAGGAATAAATTCACGGTTACTTGTTGAGTAAACAGGGCTCCGTGCGATCCTTTTGTTTACATTTCATCATGATGCCAGGATAAATTGCCCCACTACGGCGAGATTTTTCCGTCAATTTAGCCTTTCTATTGTTGGTGCATCAATCGCCATTTCGGCCTATGGCCCATGGGATATGCATCATGATTTTTTTCCGTAATGGGTGAACATATCACAATCCAACTAATCGAGGCAGACGGGCAAATACTTAGATATATGGCCGACTTGGAGAAGAAGGCCTACAAGTTATTGATGAAGCGGGGGATGCGGCACAGCTTATGGACGCGCCAGCCGAGCTCCCCCTCAGCCAGATAAAGAATGGCTAGTGAAACCAGGCTATCAGGGCAGTTCCATCTTTTCGCCCAGCACGTCCCGTACATAGAACATCTGTACCAGCACCATGATCACGACCGCCAACGGAGGCGCGAGCAGAAATCCCAGGATGCCGAAACCGGTCCCCAGCACAAGCTGGGCGGCCAGCAGCCAGGCCGGCGCAATCGATGTCATCTGCTTCTGGAGGTAAGGCGTGAGCAGATAACTTTCCAAGCCTTGAATAACGGTATAAAGAATAAAGACGTACAACACCGTCGATCCATCCTGGCCCAGGCCCACCATGACCGCAGGAACAATTGCCAGAATCGGCCCGATGTGAGGTACAAAATCCATGATAGCGGCCACGAGAGCCAGGATGAAAGCAAGCGGCATCCCCAGCATGACCAGTCCGATCACGGTCAACAGGCCCACAGCCACCATCGACACAAGCCGGCTGAGCAGCCACCAGCGAAGCGCACTTCCGATCCGCTCAAAGGCCTCATAGACACGTCCTCGATGATATTGAGGAAACAGGCGCGCAACACCGTCGATATAGGTCTTCGGCTCCACAGCGAAATAAAGCCCCAGCACAATAACAATCAGGATACTGCCAAGCGCCCCGAAGGCGGTCGAAAAAACTCCGGCGATTCTGGCCAACTGTTGAGGATTGGTCAGGGCATGCCCCACTCTGGCCATCGCCTCCAGCACTGCAGGCGCCCACTCGTATTGCCCGAGGCTATCCCGCATCCTGTCGATTGTACTGGGCAATTGCAGCGTCAATTGATAGAAGTCAGTGGCAATATCGGGACCATACAGTGACCCGATCAGTGCGACCCCCATTGTCATAATCAGGACCACCAGTATCAGCGAGGCATTTACGGTTAAAGCCGTGTTCTCGCTAATCACAACTGCGCTGGAGCGCAGAAGCAGCGCCAGCAACATACTCGCAAAAATCAGCAGTAAAATCTGGGCCACCTGCCAGACCATTAACAGCAGCACGACGATTGCCGCCGCCGCAGCCGCCACGATCAGCGTCCGCTTTGTCAGCAATCCGCTTATGCTCCGGGCTCCGAATCTATCCATATCCGCCCCTCCGCTTTCCGGCATCCTGCCTCTATCCCAAAAGCTCATAGCGGCATCCTCCATGACGGTAGTCCTGCCCTTGCCTTCATCCATCGTTTACGTAGAAAAACTTCCTTCGAACTGCACAGTTTTGCGGCCATAACGCCTCCTCAGGAATAAGAATTTCAACGCTACCTGCCCAAAAGACTCTACCCCCTGGTCAATCGTTCCACTTGCTTTGCCAAAAGAGTTACCGCTATCCGGCAAGAATAGAAAAACGATGAGTAAACTGGCGTCCTACTTGACCCTAATGTCCTGAAACGAGGGAGATCTGATAACTGGATGGCGCTGATTGGGCAGCAGCCTTTGAGAAGGTTTAAAGGAAAGGATCGTAGCGACTGCAGACTTCCCTGCTGCGCCATCGGGCGATCGCAGCAGGGAGTTTCTTCACTATCAAACGGCGGAGCTACAAGGCGATTTCCTTGTCCTGTTGCGCAGACGGCTTAATGTCTGTCCTTAATACAGGCACCGCGCCCAGCAGCTTCTTTGTATAAACCTGTTGCGGCTCGGTCAGCACCTGCGCGACGCTGCCGTACTCGACGATCCTGCCTTGATGCATGACCGCGACTTCATCCGCTATTTCGGCCACGACGGCCAGATCGTGGGTAATAAACAGATAACTGACGCCTTTTTCCCGCTGCAGCGACTTCAACAGTTCAATAATCTGCGCCTGCACCGATACATCCAGTGCGCTGGTCGGTTCATCGCAAATGATCAGCTTCGGATCGACTGCCAGTGCCCGGGCAATGCAGATGCGCTGGCGCTGGCCTCCCGAGAATTCATGCGGATACCGTTGCGCGGCATCTTCGGGCAGGCCGACCTGCCTAAGCAACTGCCTGACTCTTTCTTGCCTGTTGACGGCACTGACGTCCGGATGCAGAGCGCGGATGCCTTCGGCGACGATATCGCCGACCAGCATCCTCGGGTTCATCGAGGAAAAAGGGTCCTGAAACACGATCTGCATATCGGCGCGTTTTTGCCTCAGCGCCTCGCCCTGCAGCGTATCGAGCGCCACGCCGTCTATTCTCACCTGCCCTGCAGTGCCCGGTATCAGGTTCAGCAAGCCCTTGCCCAGCGTGGTCTTGCCGCAGCCGGATTCGCCGACCAAAGCCAGCGTCTTGCCCTGCTGGATGGTGAAGCTGACCCCGTCGACGGCCCGCACATGGTCGACGACGCGCTTGAAAATGCCTTTCCTGATCGGGTAATGGACTTTGAAATCGTCAACCTGCAACAGCGGCGGCCTTTCCTGCCTGCTGTGTTTTAAGCAGCTTTGCATGGACGGCAACGCGCTCAGCAGTTTTTGCGTGTACGGGTGTTTGGGATGGCGGAAGAACTCATCGCAGTGCCCGGTTTCGACGATCTTGCCCTGCTGCATGACCGCTACGCGATCGGCCATATTGGACACCAGGGCCAGATCATGGCTGATCAGCCACAGGGACATGCCGGTCTGTTTTTGCAGGGTTTTCAGCAGATTCAGGATCTGCGCCTGAATGGTCACATCCAGGGACGTGGTCGGCTCGTCGGCAATCAGCAGATCGGGCTCGCCGGCCAGCGCAATCGCGATCATGACGCGCTGGCGCTGGCCGCCCGACAGTTGATGCGGATAGTCGCTGATGCGCTGCTCGGGCTTCGGTATCTCCACCTGCCGCAGCAATTCCAGTACGCGCTGCTTGACAGCCTGTTGAGGCAAGTCAAAATGCAGCTCGATGACTTCCTCGATCTGATCGCCGATAGTCATGACCGGATTCAGCGACGACATAGGGTCCTGGAATATCAGCCCGATGCGTCGGCCGCGAACTTGGCACATCTCGTATTCGGCTCTGCGCAGCAGATTGTCGCCCTGAAGGCTGATTTCACTGGCCTGGATACGGGTGTTAGGCGGCAGCAGCCTCAGCACGGACAAAGCCGTGATCGATTTGCCGGAGCCCGATTCGCCGACCAGCGCAAAGGTCTCGCCCTGATAAATGTCAAAGCTGATGTCGTCGACGACCTTGCTGCTGTGGTTAAAGCTGACGCTGAGATGCGCTACGGACAGGATTGGCTTATTCATAGGCGCCTCGTCTTGGATCGAATGCATCGCGCACGGTATCGGCAAACAGGTTCGCGGCCAGCACCAGCGCGAACATAAACACGAACGAGGCCGTCAAGGACCACCAGACCACGGGCTCGCGCGCCATTTCCAGCCGCGCACCGTTAATCATATTGCCCCAGCTGTAGGTCGTCGGGTCGACGCCGATATTGATATAGGACAGCACCGCCTCGGCCAGTACCAGCGAACTGAAATCCAGCACAACCGAGATCAGCACGATATGCATGACGTTGGGCAGGATATGGCGCACCAGAATCACGCGGCGGCGCACGCCCAGCGCCTGCGCCGCCTGCACATATTCCATCTCGCGCAGCTTGAGCGTCTCGGCCCTAAGCAACCGGCATAACCCGGTCCAGCTGGTTACGCCCAGAATCAGGCAGAGAAACAGCAGCCGCATGTCCGCGCGCACGATCACACTGGTAAAGGCTTCCTCGTGAGCGGCCATGTACACCTGCACCATCAGGATGGAGGCGGCTATCAACAGCACGCTGGGGATCGAATTCAGCGTCGTGTAAACATATTGAATGACATCGTCGACCCAGCCGCGAAAGAAGCCCGCCAGGATGCCGAATACAAGAGCCATCGGCAGCATGACCAAGGTCGTCAGCGTGCCGATCACGAGCCCCGTGCGAATGCTTTTTATGGATTGATAAAACACGTCCTCCCCGACCTTGTCGGTGCCGAAGACATGATAGTAAGCCGACAGATAGACCAGCATGTAATTGACCGAAACGATCAGGAACACCACGGCCCAGACCGCCTTGGCCGTCGGGCTCACGATGAGGCGCTTATGCGGTTCTCTTCTTAAAAGGCTTCCTAACAAAACCAGAAAAAATATCACCAGGCTGGCGCCTTGAATCCAGCCGTAAAACGCTTTCTTCAATACATCTTGCGCCAGTTCGGTTTCGGGATTGGCCAGATGCGCGCCGCCGAATTGCAGGCGCGGATAGCCCCATTGCTCGGTGCCGTCCGGCAAGGTCATCATTTCCTTGCTGTACAGATAGGCGGCAAATGGCGCCGAGTAGGTTTTCTCGTCGTGTTCGCGCAACGGCGTGGCCCAGTAATCCAGCGCGCTGATGATTTCATTGCCGCGGCCGCCCGACGGCTTGAAATGAATCGAGTCCAGCAGACCGACCAGGACAAAGACAACCAGTACGGTCAGCGAAACCATGCCTACTTTGCTGCGGGCGATCTGTTGCAGGGGGCGTTTAATGTATTCCTTGCCGCGCAGATAAAAGCCGAGTATGAGCATTACGGCAATCAACAGGAATATCAGCGCATCGGTCCATAATATGATCATCAGGACAACCTTACCCGAGGGTCAACGAGGGTGTAGGAAATATCGGTCAGCAACAGGCCGATCACATACAGGACCGAACCCAGGAAGACCATGGCTCGTACAATGGCGAAATCCTGACTGTTGATCGCATCGATCGTATAACTGCCCAGGCCCGGAATACTGAAAAACGATTCCATGATCAAACTGCCCATAAACAATAACGGCAGCACGACCACGACGCCTGTCAGAATCGGAATCATGGCGTTTTTCAGCACATGCCGGAACAGGGTGCGGGTTTCGGTCAGGCCTTTCGCGCGCGCCGTGCGAACATAGTCTTTTTCAACTTCTTCCAGAAACAGGGTCCGGTACCAGCGTACGCCGGAACCGATGCCGGAAAAGACGCCGATCACTACAGGCAGTATCAGAAACTTCAGTGCCGACAGCCCGCTATCGTACCCGGAGATAGGCACCAGCTTCAGCAGTTTGCCGATCAGGAACTGGCCGCCGATAATATAGAACAGCGAAGAAACCGACATCAGGACCACGCACAGCACGACGCCGGCATGTTCCAGATAAGTGTTGCGGAACAGCACCATCATCAAGGCGAAGGTGATATTGACCAGCAGCCCCACCATCAGCGTCGGCAATGCGACGGCCAGACTGGGCCACATGCGCTGCTGAATATCGGCCGCGATGTTTCTGCCGCTGTCGGATACGCCGAAGCGGAACAGGAACAGGCCGACTGACTTCTGGTAAAAGATCGTTTTGGTCAGTTTTTCTTCGCCCTCGGCCTTGCTGTTCCACAGCAGCGGCAAATCATAGCCCCGCTGCTGTTTCCAGTTTTCCACGGCCTTTTCGGTCACATGTTTTTGCCCCAGCTGCATACGCGCCATGTCATCGGGACTGTTGACGACAAAAAACAGTACGAACGTCAGGATATTGACGCCCATCAGCAACGGGAAGGCATATAAGATTCGACGGATAATATATTGAGTCATTGGATCGTTTCCCTGATGCGGCGGCGATAAGCCTGAACTGCCGGTATCAACAGCAACACAAACACGGCAAGAGCTGCCAGCAAAGGCCAGAACACGGGCTTGTTCCACTCGGCTCTTTTCTCGGCTCTTTCCGCCTTATCGATGCGCGTATATTTAAGCTGGTTATTGGCCATGAGATTAGGCTTCAGATTTTTATACCAGCCATGATATAGCGAAAAGCTCTTGGGATGAAAGCCGAATACCCATGGCGCATCGCGGCGCACCAGTTCCTGCATTTGCTGAATGAGACGGTAGCGCTGCTCGCCATTCGCCATATTGCGCATTTGCTCGAACAGGCGGTCGAATTCGGCGTTTTGGTAATTGCCCGCATTCTCTCCGCCGTGCGCGACTTTGGCATTGGGCCCGTAGAGCAGGAAAAAGAAATTTTCCGGATCGGGATAATCGGCATTCCAGCCCCAGAAGAAAATCTGCGCATTGCCGTCGCGCATTTTCTGCTGGAACCGGTTGTAGTCGGTGCCCCGAATAACCAGTTTGATCCCCAGCTTCTCAAACTGTTTGCGATACCAGTTCATTCTCGGGCGATCGTCGACGCTGACTGCGGTCGTATCGAAATACAGGATCAGGGCTTGCTTGGTTTTAGGATCGATGCCTCCCGGATAGCCGGCTTCGGCCATCAATTGCTTGGCAACTTCTATGCTTTTGCGCTGCGCCTTGCCTACAGGATGTAGGTAAGGCGCGTTAGCAGGAGCGGAAGCTTTGCCGTTTACCCAGTCATAGACATAAGGGTTGATGCCTTCCTTGCCTTCCGCATAGCCGTATATGCCCGGAGGTATCAGACCCTGGGCCGCGACGCCGCGCCCGTTCGCGAAAATAGCGATGTATTCTTCGTAATCGACGGCAATGGCGATGGCCTGGCGCAGCTTGCGCGCTTTCTCGCTGTCACCGCCGACTGTGGGATCGAGCATATTAAAGCCCAGATAGAAAATGGACGTTGTGACCGCTGTTTCCAGTTGGATGCCTTTTTCTTTCATGGTGTCAGTCAGGGTAGCCACGCCGCTGCCGGTGAACTGTATGGCCTGGTCGAAATTGTCGGAGGCGATGCCGGATGCATCGTAATACCCCTGCAGGAATTTGTTCCAGTAAGGAATCGTTTCCTTCTCCAGCATATAAACGACTTTATCGATAAACGGCAGCGGTTTGCCGGCATCGGCCAGCAGGCCTTTTTCCTTGTCGCCGGGCTCGCCTTCGGATGGATACGCCTCATGATGAAACAGCGGATTTCTGAGCAGGATCATGCGCCGGTTCGGATTGTTCTCGGCCAGAAGATAAGGACCGGTGCCTATCGGAAACCAGTCCAGCGTGATGTTTTTATCGTTCAGGCCGGGCTGTTCATAAAAGACATCGGCTTCCCACGGCATCGGTGAGAAAAACGGCATGGCCAGCCAGAAAATGAACTGCGGGTATTTGCCCTTGATGCGTATGCGGTATTGATACCGGTCCAGCGCTGTAACGCCCGTCATCGGGACATTTCTGATCTCAAACTTCTGCTTGTTTGCAACCTGTTTTGAAAATTCGTCAAAGCCGACGATGTAGTTTTTCATCAGTTCGGCGATGGGCGATTGGATTTTCGGATGCGCCAGACGCTTGATCTGGTACACATAATCCTCGGCGGTCAGTTCGCGCGAGCCGGTCTCGGGCAAATCCTGCAAAGTGCCGAGCTTGTCGATTTGCGCACCGGTCAAATGATGGTAGGCATATTCGCCTTGAGTATTTTTCGCCAGAGCCGGATGCGGCTGATAGCGGATGCCGGACTGGATTTTGATTAAGTAATCGGTATAGGCAATGTCGCTGTCATTGGCAGTCGAAGCCAGTTTCTCGCCTTTGGCATTCAGGTACTCGATTTCGGGCATATCGGTCGCCGTCAGCGGCGTCAGTTCATAAGGCCTTTTCAGGTAATGATATTGAAACGGCGGCTCATAAATCTGTGCAATAAACGCATATTCGTTGGAACTGTATGCCACAGCCGGGTCCATATGCTTGGGACGCTCTGAAAAGGACTCATATAGAACCGACTGATTGCCCTCTTCCGGTGGATAAGGATCATTGGGTTCCGAGCCGACACAGGCGTTCAACAATATTATCAGCAATATCAGCCCTAGCACATGAACTTGGCCGATATGTATCTTCATAGAAAAAAGACTAAACATCAAAATACCTTGCAGCCTGAAAAAAATCCCTTTTTTTAAGGGTATTGTTAAAATTTGACAGTCCTGCGTAAGCAAGGCTATCCTTTTCGATTCCCTTCATTATGATGAGGGAGATCCAGATCCGTCATCTGCTATTCATGGGCGGATATTATCATCGACCGGTCACAGGTTGGTGTGGATTGAAACAAACATAGATAATTGAAGCTCTATTGTAGCAACAAAAACATTGGGAGATGATAATGGGTTTTATGCAAGGCAAGCGGGTCTTGATCGTAGGCTTGGCCAGTAACCGTTCCATTGCATGGGGCATTGCCCAAGCCATGCACCGGGAAGGCGCGGAACTGGCCTTTACTTTTCAAAATGACAAACTTCAGAGCCGGGTTGAAACCATGGCGGCGGAGTGCGGTTCCGACATTACTGTTGAATGCGACGTCAGCAACGACGAACAAATTGAAAACGTTTTTAAAAAGCTTGGGGAACACTGGGACGGCCTGGATTGTATCGTGCATTCAGTCGCTTTTGCACCACGCGATGCGCTGGAAGGCGACTTCGTCACTGCCACGACCCGGGAAAATTTTAGAGTCGCCCATGATATCAGTTCGTACAGCTTTACTGCTCTGGCCAAGGCCGGCCGGGCAATGATGGCGGGCCGTAACGGCTCTCTGTTGACCTTAAGCTACTTGGGTGCGGAGCGCGTCATGCCCAACTACAACGTCATGGGCGTGGCCAAAGCCAGCCTGGAAGCCAACGTCCGCTATATGGCTGTCGCTTTGGGCGCCGAAGGCATTCGCGTGAACGCGATTTCCGCAGGCCCGATCAGAACACTGGCAGCATCAGGCATCAACGATTTCAAAACCATGCTCAGCAAAGCGGCCGATGCTTCGCCGTTGAAGAAAAACGTCACGATTGAAGAAGTCGGCAATGCGGCGGCATTTCTGTGCTCGGATCTGGCCTCCGGCATTACGGGTGAAATCACTTATGTTGACGCCGGCTATAATATTGCCGGCTATGTAGCTTCTTAAGCTTTCATTTTCCATGGCACAAAAAAGGGAGCTTACGCTCCCTTTTTTATTGCTTGTCCAGCGGCTAATTCTGAGCCTGAGCTTTCTTCACCGAAATATCGGCTTTTGCCTGCAAACTGTTCATGACCGCATTGAACTCGTTTTGGCCAAAAGCCCTGGCAATATTCTTTGACGCCAGCTCGAGCTGCTTTTTATCATCCTCGCTCATGACGCCCTCTTTGACTTTCGACAAGCTCACTACCGCCTGCTCATCGGAAGGCAATGCTGCCGTAAAGATTGTCGATTTATCGCCAACAGGTTTGGCCGCCTTAAAGATTGCCTGATTCAGCTGCCAGGGCAATTCGCCGTTGTTGCGTGTTACATCGGCCATTTTCTTGACCGTTAAGTTGCTTTCAGCCGCTACCGTATCAATGGATTCGCCAGCCTGCAGACGCGTTTTTATCTGCTGCGCTTTTTCAACAGCCTGTTGTTTGGCTTTTTCAGTCAACAAGGTCTCTATGACCTGCTGTTTAACTTCATTCAAATCACGCGTAGCCGCAGGCTTGTGCTCCAGCATGCGTAATACCACCAAGCGCTCAGAACCCAATTCTACAGGCGTGCTGTTATTGCCCTGCTGAACTTCTTCAGAAAATGCAGCACTGCGTACTTTTGGGTCACTGGCAATATCTTCACCTTTATCCTTGGTGAACAGCCCTGTTTTTTTAATGGTTAGGCCTAACGCATCCGCTACCGTTTGCAGATTGTCAGGGTTTTCATAACTCATTTCGGTCAATGTTTCACCGGACTCGTAAAAAGTATTTTCGGCTTGCGTTTTTTGATAAGCCTTGGTTAATTCCGGCTTAACAGCCTCAAATGGCTTGACCTCGCCCGGCACCAATTCAGTTACTTTAATTAAGTGGTAGCCGAATGCTGTTTTAACAGGCTCTGACACTTCGCCGAGTTTCAATGCATTTGCTGCATCCTCAAACGGTTTTTCCATTGCGCCGGAAGTAAACAAACCTAAATCGCCGCCCTTGTTAGCGGTTAATTTATCGTCTGAAACTTCAGCGGCTAACTTAGCGAAGTCTTTATTCGCCAGGTCTTTTTTTGCCTGCAACGCTTTTTCCAGCGCTGTTTTTTCATCTTGTTTATCATTGACGGCAAACAGGATATGACTGATCTTTCTCCGCTCCGGAGTCGCATACTGATCCTTATGCTCTTCATAGAATGCCTTCAACTTTTCATCCGTTACGGCAACTTTTTTAGCGATATCCTCCAATGACAGCTCTACGTACTCTACGGAAACCTGCTCAGGCACCTTATATAGATCCTGGTGCTGCTGATAATAAGCCGTCACCTCCTCCTCTGAAGGCTGCTCTGCCGGTTTCTGTGCCGGAACGGTCACATAAGCTACGTCACGCTGCTGGTTCTGAATTTTAAAAAAGCTTTCTACATCATGCTGAGTAGCGAAACTGCTATCGATAATGCTACGCTGAAACTGTTCCATTACCAGCGCGTTCTTGATTCTGTTTACGAACTCGCCGGATGTCATCCTTTGCGAATTCAGCAAAGCTTTATAACGGTTCTCGTCGAACTTACCGTCTACTTGAAAGTATTCCAGAGATTTAATGAAGTCGCGCGCCCTGTTGTCGCTGGTGACAAGCCCTTCGGAACGCACATGCTGCAGCAAAACCTCATCCTTGATCAGCTTGTCTAAGGCCTGCGCTTTCAAAGTCTGTTCATCAATATTGAGTCCCTGGAGATTCTGGCTGTACTGTTCATAAGCCCTGTTGACATCCTGCTGATAAAAATCCCTATCGCCAACGGAAGCGACCGGCGGTTCTTTCCCTGTATCCAAATAATTTTGAATACCCCATAAAGCAAAAGGCACGCAAATTATTATCAAGATACCCCATGCGAAAGCACCTTGCGCTTTTTCTCTAATTCTTGTCAGCATATGCTCTATCCTAAACAAAACGGCTTAAATTTAAGCAAAAAAAAACCCCGAACCAGATACCGGTACGGGGCTTTAATTTGGCGGAGTGGACGGGGCTCGAACCCGCGACCCCCGGCGTGACAGGCCGGTATTCTGACCAACTGAACTACCACTCCAAAGTCTGGTGGGTGCTGAGGGGTTCGAACCCCCGACCCTCGCCTTGTAAGGGCGATGCTCTCCCAGCTGAGCTAAGCACCCGACTAAAGAAGCACTAGTTTACAGCATCTTTTAAAGATTTACCAGCTTTAAATGAAGGAATTTTCGCAGATTTAATTGTAATCTCTTCGCCTGTTTGCGGATTACGGCCTTTGCGCTCTGCTCTCTCCTTTACAGAGTATGTACCAAAACCAACTAAAGCAACAGAATCACCTTTACTCAAAGCAGCCGTAACTGCACTAATGAAACCATCTAAAGCACGTCCAGCGTCCGCTTTTGTCAATTCAGAAGACTCTGCAATAGCATCGATTAGTTCTGATTTATTCATCATTCCCCCTTAGGAAGTATTTTTTAAATTGTATTCTGCACAACCAGTGTATGATTCTTATGCGCGATTCCTGGCCGCATAAGAAAGCTTGGTATTTATATCAATAGCTCTTAGGCAGTGTCAAGCATTAAAGCCCCCGAGCCCATGATTTTTGCGGTTTTGCCGGATTTAAGCAAAACCGCAAACTTTTCTAGTGAGCAGTAACAAGACCCTGTTTTTTTAGCTTACCTTCACTTTTAGCCTTTTCTTCGACTTCTTTCTTGTCGCTTGGCTTCGGCATATATTGCAACGCCACTTCAAGCACCTCATCTATCCAGTGGACAGGCTTGATATCCAGGTTTTGCTTTATATTTTCAGGAATTTCGACCAGGTCTTTTTCATTTTCCGCGGGAATGACAACTGTTGTTATGCCGCCGCGATGAGCAGCCAATAGCTTTTCTTTCAACCCGCCGATCGGCAATACCTCGCCTCGCAACGTAATCTCGCCGGTCATGGCCACACTTGCCTTTACTGGTATTTTAGTCAATGCCGAAATAATGGCCGTACACATGCCTATGCCGGCACTAGGTCCGTCTTTTGGCGTAGCGCCTTCAGGCACATGAATATGGATATCATTTTTCTGAAACACCTCATGGTCTATTCCCAGGATTTCAGAGCGGCTTCTTACCACGGTCATCGCCGCCTCAATCGATTCCTTCATGACGTCGCCCAGTTTGCCTGTGGCGGAGTGTTTGCCCTTTCCGGGAATAACGGCTGTTTCAATCATTAACAGTTCGCCGCCGACTTCCGTCCAGGCCAGGCCGGTCACTTGCCCAACCTGATCCTGTTCCTCTGCAAGCCCGTAATGGAACCGTTTAACGCCGAGATATTTATCCAAGTTCTCAGAAGTAACTTCAACTTTGTCCTTGCTCGGTTTCAGCAGCAGGTCTTTGACCACTTTACGGCAGATTTTCGAGATTTCCCGCTCAAGGCTGCGAACACCAGCCTCTCGCGTATAGTAGCGAATGATATCCCTGACCGCTGTTTCTGCAATTTCGATTTCCTGTTCTTTCAGCCCGTTATTCTTGATCTGCTTCGGGATCAGATAGCGGCATGCGATGTTAATCTTTTCGTCTTCAGTGTAGCCGGCAAGACGTATAACCTCCATCCTGTCCAGCAAGGCCGGCGGAATATTCATCGTATTGGCTGTCGCGACAAACATCACATCGGACAGATCAAAATCCACCTCCAGATAATGGTCCGAGAACGTATGATTCTGCGCGGGATCCAGCACTTCCAATAATGCCGAAGCCGGATCGCCTCGGAAATCGGCTGCCATTTTGTCGATCTCATCAAGTAAAAACATAGGATTGCGTGTTTTTACCTTAGCCAGATTCTGCAAAATCTTGCCCGGCATAGAGCCTATATAAGTTCGACGATGCCCGCGAATCTCCGCTTCGTCACGCACACCACCCAAAGCCATCCGCACATATTTACGATTGGTAGCTCGAGCAATAGACTCGCCTAATGAGGTTTTACCTACGCCTGGAGGGCCGACCAGGCACAAAATAGGTCCTTTGAGCTGCTGCACTCGCTGTTGCACAGCCAGATATTCGAGAATGCGCTCCTTGACCTTCTCCAAACCATAGTGCTCTGTTTCCAGAACTTGCTCGGCCAGCTTCAAATCGTGCCGCACCTTGGTTTTTTTCTTCCAAGGCATACTGACCATCCAGTCAATATAATTACGCACGACAGTGGCCTCGGCAGACATCGGTGACATTAATTTAAGCTTGTTAAGCTCTGCTTCAGCCTTTGCCTTGGCCTCTTTGGTCATGCCGGCACTTTCGATTTTCTTTTCAAGCTCTTCAATTTCATTGGCAACATCTTCCATCTCGCCAAGTTCTTTTTGAATCGCCTTCATTTGCTCATTCAGGTAATATTCCTTTTGATTCTTCTCCATTTGCTGCTTAACACGTCCACGGATTCTTTTTTCCATTTCCAGAAGGTCAACCTCTCCTTCCATCTGAGTCATCAGATTTTCCAGCCGTTTCGCAATATCCGCGGTTTCCAGAATCGCCTGTTTTTCATTGACCTTTAGCGTCATGTGGGCGGCCATAGTATCGGCAAGGCGGCTTGGATCATCAATACCGGCAAGCGAATTCATGACTTCCGGCGGAATCTTGTTATTCAGTTTGACGTATTGATCAAACGAACTGATGACTGTCCGCTGCAGTACCTCTTGCTCCCGTTCGGATATATTTAAAATATCGTCGATCTTGACTACAGAGGCGGAAAAAAAACTGTCCGTTTCTTTATAGTACGAAACTTTGCTGCGTTGACTTCCTTCGACCAGCACCTTAACAGTGCCATCAGGCAATTTTAGCAATTGCAGAATATTGGCCAAAGTACCGACCTGATAAAGATCAGTAAAATCCGGCTCGTCAATTTCAGCTTCTTTCTGGGCAACCAACAAGACCTGCTTGTTATCCTTCATAGCCGCATCCAAAGCGTCAATAGATTTTTCCCTGCCAACAAATAAAGGGATCACCATATGCGGATAAACCACGACGTCCCTGAGCGGCAAAACCGGAATCAAAACATCTGTTTGTTGTATCTCTGTCATTTTGTGCGTTTCCATAACTGGAACCTTTAGCAATTTTTGAAAAAAAGATATGGGGCCGATAAATAAAATAGCAAGCGCTAAAACCATAAAACACAGTCTTTAGCTTGGCTATAGCGCAAAAAAAAGGGAGCTAAAAAATAAAGCTCCCTTTTTTTCTGTCCCGGATAAATTTTAAGATTCGGCCGAGGCCTTTTTCTTTTCCGCTTCGTAAACCAGAAGAGGTTCAGACTCACCTAGAATAACACTTTCATCAATAACCACCTTGCAGATATTTTCCGATGATGGCAATTCATACATAGTATCCAGCAGAACACTTTCAACGATAGTCCTTAATCCGCGAGCACCGGTTTTTCTTTCCATGGATTTACGGGCAATGGCGATCAAAGAGTCTTCTCTGAACTCCAGTTCAGCACCTTCCATTTCAAACAAATGTTTGTATTGCTTGATCAGTGCGTTTTTGGGCTCCGTTAATATTTGGACCAAGGCCTGCTCATCGAGTTCTTCTAAAGTGGCAATTACCGGAAGACGACCGACAAATTCCGGAATCAATCCGTACTTGATCAAGTCTTCGGACTCAACCTCAGCAAAAAGCTGCCCGACATTTTTAGTCTCATCTTTGGCTTTTACCTCTGCCGAGAAGCCTATGCCGCCTTTTTCCGAGCGATCTTTAATAATACGGTCCAGTCCGGCAAATGCGCCACCGACAATAAACAGAATATTGGCGGTATTGACCTGCAAAAACTCCTGTTGCGGATGTTTACGGCCGCCTTGAGGAGGCACTGACGCAATAGTGCCTTCGATCAATTTCAGCAGCGCCTGCTGTACGCCTTCACCGGAAACGTCGCGCGTTATTGACGGATTATCAGACTTTCTGGAGATTTTATCGATTTCATCGATATAGACAATGCCGGTTTCAGCCTTTTCTACATCATAGTCACATTTCTGCAGAATCTTCTGAATGATATTTTCTACGTCCTCTCCTACATAGCCGGCTTCTGTCAGCGTAGTCGCATCAGCAATAGTAAACGGCACATCCAGCAAGCGTGCTAATGTTTCAGCCAGCAGCGTTTTCCCTGAACCAGTCGGGCCAATCAGTAAAATATTACTTTTGGCTAGCTCGACGCCATCCTTTTTTGACTTGCTGCGTAAGCGCTTGTAATGATTGTAGACGGCGACAGCCAAAATCTTTTTCGCACTTTCCTGCCCGATAACATATTCATCGAGTTCCGCTTTGATCTCTTTCGGCTTAGGCAATTCACCGCCGAAAGAAGAAGAGTCGTCTTGCAATTCGTCTCTTATGATGTCATTACAAAGCTCTACGCATTCGTCGCATACATAAACTGACGGCCCTGCAATAAGCTTCCTGACTTCATGCTGACTTTTACCGCAAAAAGAACAATAAAGCAGTTTATCGTCGTCTTTGCTGTTTTTGTCATTACTCATAAATTGACTCCTGCAAACATCCAGAAACTGATGCTTTTTTTGCTTTTGATGAAGCAAAGAATATATCTAAATACAAAAAAAATACCAACCCTTATTTATCAGAACCGATTGCGCGATTTGTTAACACTTTATCAATGAGCCCATAGCTGACCGCATCACTAGCGCTCAAAAAGTTATCCCTATCCGTATCCAGACGGATCTTTTCTATCGGCTGCCCCGTGTGGGCGGACAAGATATTGTTCAGCTTTTCTCTGATTGCCAGGATCTCTCTGGCATGGATATCAATATCAGAGGCCTGCCCCTGAAAACCGCCTAGCGGCTGGTGAATCATCATTCGCGAGTGAGGCAGGCAATACCGTTTGCCTTTAGCGCCGCCGGCCAGAAGCAAAGCCCCCATACTGGCGGCCTGTCCGATGCACATAGTGCTGACATCGGGCTTGATAAACTGCATTGTGTCATAAATTGACATCCCGGCGGTTACTGAGCCGCCGGGCGAATTGATGTATAAATGAATATCCTTGTCAGGATTTTCTGATTCCAGAAAAAGCAACTGGGCAACAACCAGATTGGCCATGTAATCTTCCACTTGACCAACCAGAAATATAACGCGCTCTTTTAATAGTCTTGAGTAAATATCAAAGGAGCGCTCACCTCTAGCAGTCTGTTCAACAACTATAGGAACTAATCCACCCGCAGCCTGGGGAGCCATTGCTTGATTCATTTTATACATTCGATACCTTACCTTTGCTGTTGATTCATTACATCGTCAAATTTCATCGGCTCGTCAGATACTTTTGCCTGGGCAACCAGCCATTCAACGGTCTGGTCTTCCAGCACCATTTGTCTGACATCATCCAGTCGGCTTTCATCCGCATAATACCATTTAACCACATCTTCAGGGCGTTCGTAACTTCTTGCCATATTTTCAATAGCAGACCTTACCTTATCCGCATCAATTTTGATATCGTTTTTCTGGATGATTTCGCCCAAGATCAATCCCAAAGCCACGCGACGCCTGGCCTGTTCTTCAAACGCGTCTCTTGGCAACTTCAGATCGTCCAGCTTCATTTTCTGCCGTTTAGCGGTCTCTATATAAGGCTTCATCATACTTTCGACTTCCTGATCGACCAGCGTGTTCGGAACAGTAATCTGAATCGTCTCATACAAAGCATCCATGACGGCATTTTTCAGCTTGCCGCGCAATGCCTGTTCAAGCTCTCTTTCCATATTGTTTCTGACGTCTTCACGAAAAGACTCTGCAGAGCCATCTTCGATACCGTAGGCCTTCACGAAAGCCTCATCAATTTCAGGCAATACCGGTTCTTCAACAGCGCTCACTTCAACTTCAAACTGAGCTGCCTTGCCGGCCAATTTTTCATTGCCGTATTGCTCTGGAAAAGATACTTCAAATGTTTTGTTAGCGCCCGCTTCAAGACCGATCAGGTTGTCTTCAAAACCTGGAATCATCTGTTTTCCGCCAATTTCAACCGGATAGTTTTCTACCTTGCCGTTAGTAAAATTCTCACCGTCGGCAGTGCCTGAAAAACTGATTGTTATACGGTCATGTTCCTGCGATGCGCGTTCTACCTTGTTCCAGGTTTTTCTCTGCGCTCTCAGTTTTTCAATCATGTCATCGACATCGGCTTCAGCGACGGTAGCGACAGGGCGTTTTACCTCGATTTGATTCACGCCTTCCAGCGATATTTCAGGATAGACTTCAAATTCGGCAGTATATTTAAATCCTTCCGCCTCGTCTAACGGATGAATATGCGGATGGCCGGCAGGTCTTAAATTTTGATCCTGCAATGCCTCAAAATAAGTAGATTGAATCAGGTCGCCGGCAACTTCGCCGCGAACCCTATCGCCAAACATCTTTTTAACTACATGCTGAGGCACTTTACCCGGACGAAAGCCATCGACTTTAACTTCGCGCGCCAACGACTTCAAACGCGCCGCCATTTTTTCCTGGACAACTTCTTCAGGCACGCTAACAGTCATTTTTCTGCTTAATTCTGATGTCTTTTCGACAGAAACTTGCATTTCTTTACCTCAACAATATTATGGATAGAATTTTTATATAGGATACCGGAATCGGCTCAAGGATTTGAAAAATTAACGATTGGCCTCGTTAATTTTGTATGTAAATATTTTGAATTTAGTGGTGCGAATGGAGAGACTCGAACTCTCACAGGAAACCTACTGGAACCTAAATCCAGCGCGTCTACCAGTTCCGCCACATTCGCACGTTGAAAGAACGCGGCATTATAGCCCTAATTCCACTATGGCAACAAGTTATAAATTTAAATATTTACACATCAATAGTGAATATACGGTTTCCCTCCCTTCGGCGAAAAATCACGCCACTTGCGCCAAAACATTATGATGCCTTTAACCATACGAAACAGGAAACCCGCTATGTCATCTGTATAAAGACAATAGGGCCAGCCGCCCGAAATTCAACCTTATCGGCATGCCCGAATCAATAGCGAGTTTTGGGAATTATGAAACTAAAGACACCATCAGGGCTAAACGTTCACGATAGGCTAGCCTATGCTCGAGGTTATGCCGAATATCCTAGCCTGAATCAAACGCTGACTGATACGTCGAAACCCAGCTGCCTGATCTCATCAGCCAAGGCATTTAATGACTCGACTGATAATTTCTCCAACAGTGCCGCTTCCGGCTGCATGGAAGGCCTGGCTATTGTATACAACATAATACCTTTCAGGCTTACATGCTTCTTATTAATTGTCTTCAGCATATCCAGATAAGCCTGCTTTTCCTCTTCTGACAAACCCCGTTTATCATAATCCAGCAAACAGGTCTGCAGCCTTGTAGGGCACAATCTTGCAGAAAGCATTAAATTTTCCAGGCTAGCTTGATAGCTCTGCTTTGCATTATTGATCAGCCGCCTGCCTGCTTCAGTAGCGCTATCGAACTTAAACCAGACTTCCCCGCCATATTCCTTTAACTTCTTCAACCCAGCCTGAACTCTAGGCTGATGCACCAGACTGCCATTGGTAATCAGTACGAAACTGCTCTGGGGCAAAACGCCGATTTCCGTCGCTATTTCACCGATCAAAGCCACTGCGCTGGCAAATTCTTTTAAACTGGTCGGTTCGCCGTTGCCGGAAATAGCGATATCCTTGATGACACGATTGCCGTCCGGTATCAAAAACCGCTCATAGAAATCTCCGTTGAGCACATCATCCAGAAAAAACCTTAGCTCGTCTTCCAGTAGCTGAAAATCCATTTCAGGCGCCGCGCCAGCTTGCAAATCAGGGACTTGGCAATAGATACAGCGCCAATTACAGGCATTATTGGTATTGAAGTTAATTCCGATAGACAAGCCGCCTGCCCGCCTGGAAAGTACCGGATAAACATATTTTAAGCCGGCCACATCCCGACTATGGTTGATTGTTGTTAATGTTGACGCCATAACTCTGCTCAAGCAACTTTAAGCTGTATTATTTCACGTCGACCTGTAATTTTCATTTAAGTTTTTGCAGAAGGCATAAGCGAAATAATTGGATTCTTTAAAGGCAAAACTTTGCTTGTAGAACAATTCTCCAGGAACCGTCGCCCTCCCCTTTGCCAAATAGTCACTCAATATACGGCGTTCTTAACTTCAGAGTCCAAAGACTCCTTGTCTTCAAATTTCACATGGTACATTTTTGAATCCGCCATATCGATTAACGCATCGATATCAGTGCCGTCATCAGGGTAAAAAGCCACACCCATGCTTGCCGACACATAAAGTTGCTTATTTTGGTAATTTACCGGCTGACAGATAGCCTGCTGCATTTCCAGCAGCATCTCTGTGATGTCTTCTTTGTTTTTGACATGATTAAGAAGCAGTACAAATTCATCGCCGCCGAAACGGGCCGCCACATCCGATTGACGTATAAAGTTTTGCAACGTGTGTCCCACATGAATTAACACATTATCACCCGCTTTATGCCCCAATGTATCGTTTATATTTTTGAACTGATTCAGATCAATAAAGCAGACGGCAACCTTATAACGCTCCCTTTGAGCCATTTTTAAAAACTGATCCGCCAGCAGAAACAGATGATGGCGATTATCAAGACCTGTCAGAGTATCCCGGTAGGCGATTTTTTTGATCTCCTGCTCAGCTGCCAAACGCAAACGAATCTCTCTTCTTGCAGTTCTATATGAAACAAACAAAACAACGATAACAAAGACCGCCACTATCGCCAGCGCTAAAAAAATCTCCGAATACAGCCACAACCGCTCCTTGTCCACCTTAAAATCAGGATCATAAAGAAATCCTTCCAAGGCATGATCATTTTCGACCATATTGGTCTGCACGAAAGTGCTGGCCATACGCCGCCAGCGCCAGGGATTCATATGCCCCAGCTCAACCAAATCCGGAGCAATTAATGGCCTTATTGCGTTTGCTTCAAATTCCAGCTGCGCTCTGGATTTACCGACCTTGTATTTATCCACTAACAGGTCAATGATCTCCCGAGGATGATCCATGGCATATCGCCAACCTTCGAGACTGGCATCGCGCAATGCTTTCACCCGGTCAGAATGCTTTTTTATTTCATCCTCAGTAGTAAAGAGAATATCACTATAAAAATCCACACCATAGTTAAGCGGATTAAGCACCGTATAATCGATGCCTTGCTGGCTCAGATAATAAGGCTCATTACTCAGATAAGAATTAAAGGCGGCAATCTTTCCATCAATGAGATCTTGAATATCGTAGCTGTTTGGAATGACATGAATATCAGCCCTTTTGATGCCTTCATTATGCATCATAGCCAAAATAGCTTGGTCCGACACCATAATAGCCTTGCCGGCCAAATCATGCGGAGAGAAAATACCGGCCTCTTTGCGGGCCAGCAATACAGACGGAGAATGCTGAAATATCGCCGCCAAAGCAACCAACCGGGCACCGCGCAAGCGCTCTAATAATAGCTCACTATTGGCAACGCCATACTGAGCATGGCCTTGAAGCACCTGGGTCAATGGTTTTTTCTCCGGTGAGACAGCATCAATTATCACATCAAGACCGGCTTTCCGGTAAAAACCCTTTTCCAATGCCGCGTAATAACCGGCGAATTGAAACTGATGGTGCCAGGCCAATTGTATATGAACAGGTTCGGCGAATATGCTGGAAAAAGACCCTAGCAATGAAACACAAAACGCCAACCTCACCCTGATGGAAATCATGAAGGTTGCCAACGTTGCGGTGGCATGGCCAATACGCCATAAATATGATTTATCAGCATAACGCTTAAGGGTCTTGAGTATAATTTCGCCGTCTGTTTAGAGTTAGCATTAACAGAAAGCCCCGAAACGGGGCTTTCTGCATTATTAAAATAGAATTTCGACTAAATTAGCTTATTTTAACTAACACTTCGCCTCTGCCAATTTCCGACATGTCGCCGGCATAGCGCTGCACGCGGTTAAATGCCACAGAAGCATCGGCAAATTTGGAATTGAGTTTTTTAAATGATGCAAACAGTATAGGCAGAAAAGCCAGTGTATGGGCGCCGCAATCATTAAAACTCGCCGATAACGCCGGTTGATTCCATAACAGCAGAGTACCGCGGCGCATGGCGTAGCCCAGATACCGGCCGGTTTTGCCCATGACGGCGATGGTGCCGGCCGTCATTCTGGATCCGCAATAATCGCCGGCATTGCCTTCAATGAGGATATTGCCGCGGCGCATGTGATCGCCCGCGCGCTCGCCGACATTGCCTTTGACCAGAACCGTACCGCCTTTCATGCCCATCTTGTTGCCGGGCAAGGCAGCGCCGAGAAAGTCGCCGGCATTGCCGCCAATGACGATGAAGCCTTTTTTCATTTCGCAAGCCGCAAAAATGCCGGCATTGCCCGTTACGCCGATCTCGCCGAACTTCATGCCCAGGCCCAGATAAGCGCCGGCATCGCCCTCGACTAAAATACTGCCGCCATCAAGTTCCTTGCCGATAAAATCGAGCTTGCCGAAACTGTTCTGAATGACGATCTGTTGCGTATCGGAACCGGAAATTTTGAACAATTCATCAACACGGATTTTGCGTTTGCCGCTTTGAAGCTCAATAGCGGCAATTTCACTCGGCTCCATGTCCTTCAGCAGATTGCAGACCAGCGGCGACATATCCACACGCTGATCCGGCCGGTGTTTCAGTGAAAATGTTAAAGCGCTCACGCCATAATCTCCTGTAAGTGAAAGTGGAACGGCCCGAGTTTGCCACCGTAATTGCCCGCACTGATGCGCGTGATGCCGTTCTCGGCGCCTAAATCGCAGACCGCCTGTATGCCGACACGCATGGCTTTATCGATATCCTCTTTAGTCAAACCGTCGATAACGATTTCCATGACCGATTCAACCTCAGGCGACAAATCGGTCCGGGTCATGCCTTTCAAGGTCGGGCAAAAAGCGTCATTGGTGGATGCGCCCAACGCTTTGTATTTCGATCCGACTTTAGATCCGGAACGCACGACGCCGCCCGGGAACGGCATGATGACGTTAGGGATTCTGCGCATCGCTTCAATCGCCGCTTCGCAGGCGGCCAATGCCTGCGGCTGCGATTTGGCCAGCACCAGGAAGTTGCCGCCGCCTACCGCATCAACCTGGCCGGTCGTGGCTTCGGCCAGAAACTCGCCGTCCATGACCGGAATACGCCAGTAGCGTTTGCCGTCTATCAGCTTGGCTACTTGAAAGCCGTCGCCGAAATAGCGCAGGTTCTTGCCCAACGGGATTTTTTTGTCGCTGTCGATGCCGGCAAACAGAGCCGACGTCGGCGACGTCAATACGCACTGCCCGGCACGGGTCTCCAGTTGCTTGGCCAGCCCCTTGCCGCCCATGGCGAAGATCATGACCGAAACGCCCGGACGGCCGTCCGGAGTTTCGGAAGGATCCAATACCCGCTCGATGCCGGCTTCACAGCCGCAGGCAATCACTGAAGTGGCAAAGCCGGTCATGGCCTGAGCGGAAATCATGGCCCATTTTTCATTCTGAGCGGTAATGATTGCGCGTGTGGCTTTCATCGGGAAAGCTTCGGCGAAGGTTGCATCTATCTTTACGCCATTGATAATCATGCCACCTCTCCTTTAAGCGGATGCGCAGTCAGGCTGCCGCAGCCAATATCCATGAACTCGTCATCGCTGATTTTAAAGTTACCGACTTTCATAGTAAGGAATCGATCAAAATATTTCTGCAAATCTTTCTCTACCAATGGGTCCCAATCCGGTCTAACGATATGGGTGGTGCCCCACTTGGTGTGGACTACGGTTCCGTCTTTAACGACCAGTTCGCCGTCTTTAAAGACATAATCCGGCTTGGCGAACATTTTTTCGCGGTCGGCATTATCGGTATAAACGGTGATATCGGCCCAGTTGCCGGCACTCAGACCGCCGCGGTCGTGCAGGCCGATCAGCCTGGCTGCACCGGCGCGCGTCAGGATAGCGATTTCCTGCAGGCTGTACTCGCGGTCTATGGACGCCAGCGTAGTCATTTTTTGCGCTTCCGGATGAATCGTCGCCAGCATGTCGTTACGGAAACTCTTATCCATCAATAAGCGGATCAGATGCGGATAGCTGGTAAACGGCGCGCCGTTAGGATGGTCAGTCGTCAGAAAAATGCGCCACGGATCGTCGACCAGCAGGAAGGTTTCCAGACCGATAGCCCATTGCAGCGCATTGACGAAGTTCTGATCCTTGTATTTGAACGGCACGATGCCGCAGCCTGCATCGCACTCGATATCCATGCACACCCATTTGTTCGGGCTGGCATGTTTATGGTTGGCGTGCTGACGCATATTGTCGCCTGATGCGGTAACAGTCTGTCCGAACAGGACCTGTCCCACATCGATCGTGATGTTCTTGTTTCTGTTGACTGCCTCGGCAATCTGCGCGGCGCCCGAGGAGAACTTGAAATCCCCTTCCGTGCCATAACTGTGGAACTGGATGTGCGTTAAATGCATCGGCAGACCGCCGATACCCTGAATTGTATCGAGCGTGGTATTCATATTGCCCGGCACGCCCAGGTTGCAGCCGTGCACATGCAACGGGTGCGCAACGCCCAACTCCTTGACCGCTGTAGCGAGTACTTGCAGGATTTCACGAGGACTGACGCCGTAATGGCTGTTTTTCTCGTCCAGATCCAGTTTGCGCTGGTTAAACTTGAAAGCGCTGATGCCGCCCGGATTGACGACCTTAATGCCGATGGCTTTGGCCGCGTTCAGCGTCCAGGCTACATAATCATTGATCGCTTTCTGGTCCTTCTTGGCTGTCAGCATGCGCAGCAAATAATCATCACTGCCCAGCATGGCGTAACCGCCTTTATCCAGAATGGGAATATCGGCCATCTCCATGTGCGCCTGACGCGCATTGATCGGCAATACGGCGGGCTCGAAAGCCGCGGTATAACCCATCTCGGCATAACGGTAGCCGGTCACGAACGTGCTGGGCATGGCATGACCGCAGCCAGAACGGGTCACGTCGGTGCGGTGCACTGGGTCCTGGCGATGATCTTCGGGCAGCATGGTTCTGGCGATATTGCCTTTGCCGCCACCGATATGCGTGTGCATATCGATCGCGCCGGACATCACCACTTTGCCGGCCAGATCGTATTCTTTATCAACTTGAATATCCGGGCCCGGTTGATTAACGATGCGCCCGTCTTTGATGTAAATGTCCTGTTTCTTGCCATCGATACCGCTGGCAGGATCATAGACAGTTCCACCTGTTAACTTTATCAACATATATTTACCTACAAAGCTTGTTCAATGGCACTCAGCACGTCAAACGTACTGGGCAGGCCGGAATCGCGGCATTTTTTCAGGCGAATCGCAACCACGTTATCCATACGATACGCATGGCCTGTATGATCGATGCCTGGAGTGCCGACCGGGATAAACACGTCCGGCTCCTTAGAGAAGGTCATGCCGGAACGGCCGATGACTATCGTCGGCAGATTCGTGCCCGGCGGCACGGCACTGACGTTGAATGCCTGCACCCACACCAGCGCATCGGCTTCGCCATTGGCGATCATCAATTCGATATCATTCAAATAAGGATCATATTCAGGGAAGCCCTTGGAAAAACGCGTGCGCGCCGGATAACCTGTAGTCCAGCCGCAAACCTGATTGGCCGTCTGATCGCCTTCCTTGCCGCCCAAAGGCAGGCCCGAACAACGCGTATTCATATTATTGACGTCCTTGATCATCTCCGACAAGGTCTGCACGGTCAGTTCAGCCTGGCTATAAGCCAAAGCGCCTGCCGCCCAGGTCACGGCACTGTAATGCGCCGCTTTCAGTTTATCGGCGATGCCCTGCAAATCAGCGACAGCGATGCCGCCCACAGATTCAGCCCGGATCGGCTGGCCTTTAACCAGGGCTCTCAATACCGCCACGACTTCGGGCAGATCTTCCATGCCGCATTCAAAAACCTGGGCTTTCTTGCCTTTCGGCGAAGTCGATGCATCGCCGGAAGGCGCCTTGCCTAAATAGATCACTTCCCGATTGCCGGTATCTTCCAGAAACATGGCCTCTTCGTTCCAGAGATAGCGCTCGAAAAAGCGTGGGGCAAAGCTTTCAGGATCAGCACCGACAACCAGAAGCAAATCGCAGCGGTTTTTAACTTCCGCCAGCGTAGTGTTCATCCAGCCGGAATCCTGGAGCGCCAGGAAATTGCGCCTTGCCGCATTGAAATTCATGTTATCGACAACAGCGCCGCTACGGTCGGCCAATGCCAGCAAAGCCCGCATACCGTTGACATCGGTAGCGCACCCGCCGATAACAGGTTGATTGGTGCCTTTTAACAAGGCTGCCGCTTTTGCCACGGCCGCATCGAAACTGACGGCTTTGCCATCGACTCGGGGACTGGTATCGGTAATGGCCTGTTCGAAAGCAGGCGTATTAACCGAGCAGCCATTTTCAATCACTTTCAACGATAGACCGTCGACTCTGATTGTCAGGTCGTCGGTTCCAATACCGCAAAAAGGACTCGGTACTTCAGTTACTTCACTCACGCGCTATCCTCTTGTTGTCTCTATACAATTAAATCGTTGTTACCCGGCAGTCTGCCTACCGCTGTGTTTTTGAGTCCGACTGCCTATACCGCTGGGTAAATACCAGACATTCTACCCTGATTTACCATCACTGTCTCAATATACATAGACTCATCCACTTTTCCCGATAAACATAAGGCCCAGCCTGAAAATAATCAAATTGGCAGTTGATGATTCGTCGAAAACCGATCAAATTCAGCTGGCGTCAGACTTGACCCACATTCCGATTTACATTTTTAAACCTCGGACAAAAAGTTAAGTTAAAATGGCCGGCATTTTCAAACTACTGGCCATTTATCTATGTTGAAAAAAAAATTATCTGTTCTGGTAATTACATCAATATTAGCTTCCTGCGCTGTCAGCCCTACCGGCAGGCAACAATTGGTCTTCATGCCTGATGCGCAGATCAACCAAATGGGCCTGCAGGCTTTTGACACCTTGAAACAAGAAAAACCTATCAGCAATAACGGCCGATTTATACAGGCCGCCAACTGCATTGCTCAAGCGCTCACACGCGAAGTCGGCAGCGGCAATTGGGAAGTCGTAGTTTTTGAAGATCCAGAGCCTAATGCTTTTGCCCTGCCGGGCAATAAAATCGGCGTGCATACCGGCATGATCCAATTAGTCGAAAATCAGGATCAATTAGCGGCCGTAATCGGCCATGAAATCGGGCACGTACTGGCCAGGCACAGTAATGAACGCGTATCGCAAGAAATGGCGGTCAGCCAGGGCCTGGCGCTCATCCAGGCCGTCACCATGCCAGAAACTGCTTTAGGACAGACTGCGCTCGGCCTGCTGGGCGTTGGCGCGCAATACGGCGTACTCATGCCCTACAGCCGCACACAAGAGAGCGAGGCCGATATTATCGGCGTCGATTTAATGGCCAAAGCCGGCTTTGACCCCAGGCAAAGCATCAACCTCTGGCAAAGAATGGATCAGGCCGCGCGTGGCCAGCAACCTATCGAATTCATGTCGACCCACCCCTCGCACAGCACTCGTATGCAGGATTTGAACCAACATATGCCGGCAGCGATGGGATTGTTCCAGCAAGCCCACTCTATGGGCAAACAACCTCGTTGCAGCTAACCGATGACGCCCTATTTAAAATATCTGCATCCGTACCCGTTTGAGAAGCTGGCGCAACTCAAACGGGGCATAGTCCCGCCCAATGACAAGGAGCATATTGCGCTATCCATCGGCGAACCCGCGCATGCTACGCCGCATCTGATTCAGGAGACCTTGCTGACGCACCTGCATGGCTTATCCAAGTATCCGACCACTAAAGGCATACCTGAATTGCGGATGGCTATAGCCGACTGGCTGAGCCGGCGTTTCAACGTTCCGTCCGAATTGATCGATCCTGAAACACAGGTATTGCCTGTCAACGGCACGCGCGAGGCGTTATTCTCGTTTGCCCAGTGCGTGATTGATGCGACCAGTCCCGCGCCGGTCGTGATCATGCCGAATCCGTTCTATCAGATTTATGAAGGGGCGGCCTTGCTGGCCGGCGCCGAGCCTTATTATCTGAATACGCTGGAAGACTCCGGCTATTTGCCGGATTTTGACGCAGTCCCTGACGCAATATGGCAACGCTGCCAGCTGATCTATGTTTGCTCGCCCGGCAATCCGACCGGTTCGGTCATGCAGCGGGCCGGTTATGAAAAACTGCTCAGGCTGGCGGAGAAATACGATTTCGTCATTGCCTCCGACGAGTGCTATAGCGAACTCTACGACGACGAGAACAATCCGCCGCCGGGCCTGCTTGAAACAGCTTATGCAATGGGCAATACCACCTTCAAGCGCTGCGTGGTTTTCCACAGCTTATCCAAGCGCTCCAATGCGCCGGGCCTGAGATCCGGCTTCGTTGCAGGCGATGCCGATATTCTGCAGCAGTATTTTCAATACCGGACCTACCATGGCAGCGCCATGTCACTGCCGACGCAGCATGCCAGCATTGAAGCCTGGCAGGATGAAGCTCACGTAATAGAGAACCGGCAGCTGTACCGCGAAAAATTTACCGCTGTCATCGATATCCTTGCCGATGTTTGCCCGATCAGCAAACCGCCGGCCGGTTTTTATATCTGGCTGAAGGTGCCGATTGCCGACACTGAATTCACGCAACGGCTTTTCGCCCAGGAAAACGTCACTGTACTGCCCGGCAGCTTCCTGTCGCGCGAATTCGACGGCTTCAATCCCGGCCAGAACCATGTCCGTATCGCTCTGGTTGCACCGTTAGATGAATGCCTTGACGCGGCACGCCGCATTAAAAGTTTTATTAACTCCTTAAAGTAAAGAAAAACATGTCACAACTTGAAAAGATCATTAATGACGCCTTTGAACACCGTGCGGAAATCACGCCAGCCACTGTATCTGCCGAAATTCGCGATGCTGTTGAAGAAACCATCAACCTGCTCGACAGCGGCACGCTTAGAGTGGCGGAAAAAGTCAACGGCGACTGGGTTGTCAACCAATGGTTGAAAAAGGCGGTATTGCTGTCTTTCCGCATTAACGAAAACCGCATCATGGAAGGCGGCAATACCCGTTACTACGATAAAGTGGAAAGCAAATTCGCCTCTTATATGCCTGATGATTTCGCCAAAGCCGGCATCCGCGTCGTGCCGAACGCCGTAGCCCGCCATGGCTCTTACATCGCGCCGGGCGCCATCTTGATGCCGTCTTACGTCAACATCGGCGCTTATGTCGACAGCGGCACCATGGTCGATACCTGGGTGACGGTCGGTTCTTGCGCGCAAATCGGCAAGAACGTGCATCTGTCCGGCGGCGTCGGCATCGGCGGCGTGCTGGAGCCTTTGCAAGCCAACCCGACCATTATCGGCGACAACTGCTTTATCGGCGCGCGTTCCGAAATCGTCGAAGGCGTTATCGTTGAAGACGGCTGCGTGATTTCCATGGGCGTGTATATCGGCCAGAGCACGAAAATCTTCAACCGCATGACCGGCGAAATCACCTATGGCCGCATCCCGGCCGGTTCAGTTGTCGTGTCAGGCAACCTGCCTTCCGCAGACGGCAAATACAGCTTATACTGTGCAGTAATCATCAAACAGGTCGATGAAAAAACCCGCAGCAAGACAGGCATCAATGAGTTGTTACGCGACTAAATACCAATAACAACGAACTAAACAATAAAAATAAACCTAGGGGCGATACTTGTATCGCCCCTATTTTTTTATCAGACTATGCTTTTCCGATCGCAGGACATACAGCCATGAGCAAAAATTTATCCAATAATGCCATCATTTATGCCACGCTTGCACTCAACAGCGAAATAGCGCTGCAGAAAGAATACCTGGCATCCCCCGATGTCCCCGCTGATGAGCGTGCAAACGAAGAAGACATACTGTCCGACCTTGAGCAGGCGTTTATGGAATTTGTCGACCTGTATAAATCCCGCTGCAAGGCCGACAAAGAACTGCCCAGCATCGACGAATTACTGACTAGCCAACTGTAATCCCGCCATGTACGTACTCTACGGCATAAAAAACTGCGATACCGTCAAAAAAGCCCGCAAATGGCTGGACGAAAACAACATAACCTACCGGTTCCATGATTTCAGGACCGATGGGCTCACTTCCGAGCAGCTCGCGCATTTTGCCGCCCATGTCGACTGGAACAAACTGCTGAACCGCAGCAGCACCAGCTGGCGCCAGCTCAGCGCCGAACAGCAAGCCGATCTGACTCAGGACAAAGCCCTGAAACTGATGCTGGAAATGCCCACGTTGATCAAACGCCCGGTTCTGGATACCGGCGCTCAGATCCTCGTAGGTTTTACCGCCAGGGATGGTGGGTATGCCGCAAACCTGTCGGGAACAGGTGCGGCGGACGCCAAGGATGGTGGGTATGCCGCAAACCTGTCGGGAACAGGTGCGGCGGACGCCAAGGATGGCGGGTATGCCGCAAGCCTGCCGGGAACAGACTAGACGAAAACCGACGCTTATTCAGCTCTCTCCGACGCTAAACCTTAATAACTCAAAATCAACATGAGCGATACACTAGAACTGCTTAAAGACCTCATCAAACGCGACTCGGTAACACCCAAGGATGCCGGCTGCCAGGACCTGCTGGCCGCGCGCCTGAACAAGCTGGGCTTCAAAGAAGAACGGCTGGATTTTGAGGATACGCAAAACATCTGGCTCAGACGCGGCGACGCGAAACCGTTATTCGTCTTCCTGGGACATACAGATGTCGTGCCGCCAGGGCCATTGGCAGCCTGGGTTTCGCCACCGTTTGAACCGACCATCCGCGACGGCAAGCTCTACGGCCGCGGCGCCGCCGACATGAAAGGCGGCATCGCCTGTTTTATCACCGCCGTTGAGCGCTTTATCGCCCAACATCCTGAACATAAAGGCTCTATCGCCATCCTGCTGACCAGCGACGAAGAAGGTATCGCCACCAATGGCGTCGTCAAAGTCGTCGAAGTCCTGGAAAAACGCAACGAGAAAATCGACTGGTGCCTGGTCGGCGAACCGTCCAGCGACAAGAAGATCGGCGATGTCATCCGTGTCGGCCGCCGCGGCTCTTTATGCGCCAGACTGACTGTTCTTGGCATACAAGGCCATGTTGCCTATCCCGAACTGGCTGAAAATCCCATTCACACTTTTGCGCCTGCGTTGAAAGAATTGACCGAAGAAGTCTGGGATCGCGGCAACAGATTCTTCCCGCCGACCAGCCTGCAGGTATCCAATATCAATGGCGGCACCGGTGCTGAAAACATCATCCCCGGCAGTGTGGAAATCCAGTTCAACCTGCGTTTCTGCACGGAGCTGGACGAGGAGACCATCAAACGGCGTACGCAAGCCATACTGGACAAACACGGCTTCCGGTATGAGCTGCAATGGCGCTTATCGGGCAATCCGTTTCTGACCGAAAAAGGCGCGCTGATCGATGCGGCCCATGCCGCCATCAAAGCCGTTACCGGTTTTGAAACGCTCGATGACACGGGCGGCGGCACGTCCGATGGCCGATTTATCGCGCCGACCGGCGCGCAGGTAATCGAACTCGGGCCGCTCAATGAAAGCATCCATAAGGTCAATGAAAATGTCGGCCTGGAAGATCTGGAGATCCTGGCCCGAATCTATGAAAACATGCTCGTTAACTTGCTGGCATAGGAAAGCCCGTTTACTGGCCGGCTTCGTTGGTCAAAGATGCCAACAAGGAGGACAGGATATCAGGGTCTACCGGCTTCAGCAGATGATGATCGAACCCGGCGCGCTTTGAGCGCGAGCGGTCTTCGGGCTGCCCATAACCGGTCAAGGCAATCAGGACGGCCAACTGCGTTTCCGGTAATTCGCGCAACCGTTGCGCCACTTCATAACCGTCCATATCGGGGAGACCGATATCCAGCAATATCGCCTGCGGCCGGAAGGCTTGCGCACGCTCAATCGCTTTCGCGCCGCTATTGGCCGTGTCGACTTCATGCCCTTCCGCCTGGAGCAGCATCGACAGACTATCCAATGCATCAGGATAATCATCCACCACAAGAATACGCAACTTGGAACATAACGGCATAGCACCTCCTGACGGCGCAGATTCAACAACTTCATTATATTCGTTCGATAGCAACGGCAAACGAACCGTAAATTCACTGCCCTGCCCGATGCCCGCGCTTGATGCGCTGACACTCCCACCGTGCATTTCGACCAGTCTGCGCACCAGTGTAAGTCCTATCCCTAAACCGCCCTGAGAGTGGGACAACGAGCCATCGGCCTGAATGAAAAGATCGAAGATATGCGGCAGCATATCAGGGGCAATGCCAATGCCCGTATCCCGGACCTTGATCAGCGCCATGGAGTCTTCCTGACTCACGCTCAGCGTAATCCGGCCGCCTTCATCGGTATATTTTGCGGCATTATTGAGCAGATTCGAGAGAACCTGGGCCAGACGGAAGCGATCGCCTTTAAGCCATTGCGGCGTTGCCGAGTGCAAAATGACCAGTTTCTGCCCACGGGCTTTAATCAAGGGACTGCTGGTTTCTATGGCGCTATCCACGATCTCGGCCAGATTGAAATGCTCGGTCTTCAGCGAGATCTTGCCCTGCATGGCGCGCGCCACATCGAGCAGATCATCCAGCAGGCGGGCCATATGGCTGGCTTGACGGTCGATGACATTACGGCACCATTCCAGCATGGGATTGGCGGCCGTATTCTGTCCTTTCAACAATTGCACAGAATTACGGATAGGCGCGAGCGGATTGCGCAACTCGTGCGCAAGCATCGCCAGAAACTCGTCCTTGCGGCGATCGGCCTCGCGCAGTGCTTCCTCGGGGCGCTTGCGTTCGGTAATGTCATGAATAAAGCCATACCATAAAATACTGCCATCGGCCTCGACCTCCGGAATCGAGCAGCCTTCCAGCCAGATTTCTCCCTTGGTCGGATGCCATAGCCGCCATTGGTTATGCCAAGGCGGCAGGCAGTGCACCGATTCGGCGGTTATATGAAGTTTATCAAGCTCAAGCGCATTGATGAAGGCAAGCAGCGCATTTTTCCCGTCAGAACAAGTATGATCCATCCATAAAGCTTCATCCGTACACCATCTGAATGGCTCAAATCCTGAAATGGTAGTAATCGAATCGCTGATAAAAGAAATTTTACAGGGGATTTTAGGGTTATCGGTTCGCTCGATAGTAAAAATCGCCGCTGGGATAATGTTCACTACCCGCTTGAAACGTTGTTCGCTGCCTTTGAGCGCCTGGTTGGCGCTTAGCAGTTCTTTGGTTCTTAGCTCAACTTGACGGTCCAGGTCTTCATTTAATTGCTTTAATGCTTTTTTAGTTTTTTTATGGATAAGGATTTCTTCTTCCAGCTCCCGGTTCGCTTTAATTAACTGATTTCGGCTCGGAATCAGGACAGCTTTTGGGATGAGAGGCCATAACACGACCGCAGTCGCCAGGGAGAGGAGCGCAGTAACAGCCTTGGTTCCTGCTTCCAATCCATAGATTGGCTTCCAGATAGTGATAAGGGATATTAAGTGAGTCGTTCCACAGGCCAAAATAAAGAGGCTGAATAGCACGAAAACCCATTTGTATTCGATATCCCGACGCTTATGGACAAAATAACCCAAGGCAAGAGGAATGGAAAAATACGCCAGCGAAATAATCAGGTCGGAAACCACAAACAGCCACAATAACTGAGGCTTCCAGAGAAAACAGAAACCATGCGGCATAAACTCTCCCGCACCCAATAAAAATTGTATCAGCGCTTGCACTTCTCACAGCTCCTTAATTTTTTATATTGATGCCGGTAATATCTGATGCATCACGAAATTGCGGCATTGCTTTATTTGCATGAAACGGCGGCCCACTAAATGCCATTATTCATGACGATAAAGATAAAATCATGGCAGAATAATATTTGATCATAATTGTTTTCTCTTTTACCTCTCGCAGACAATCACTGGTACGTCACTTAATGGCTCCGAAAGTTCAATAACTGATGTTACGCCGTTGTAGAGCCGAATGCGCTTGTGCTGCCGTTCAGGACATTCGAGGCGGGACAAACGCCAGTGTACCGGCCTATGCAGTGCGAATCAATGTGCACCTGCACGGCAGATACGAATGCTCCTGAAGCGCTTACCGTTGACATTTCCTTCAGGAGACTGAAACGATTCCGCTTTTCTCATAGCTTGACTGCCTTAACCCATACCCTTCGGGACTTTCCTCGACACTAGCAGTTTTCTTCCGCCTCCGGCATAGCTGGAGGCAACTTAACTTGCTGGCGGCCGCCACTAGCAGCAGTCGGCCCCGGCGTTTGTGACGGCGGGATTTTCCCGAGCGTTGCCGGAGCCTAAATCATAACAACCGACGTCATGCCGCTCTTTTATAACTGTGTATCCGGCACTTCTTTCCCAGTGGCTCACGTCAGCGGCGGCATGGCGCTGGACGTACAAGCCGCCTACAACAGGCTGACAGCCGGAATCCACGCCCCAGCCAGCGCGCGTTGCCAGTAGTAAGATTCCGTCTAGAGCGTCCGTTCAGCAACTACTAGCCACAACAAATCGCGAAGTTGCCGGAGATTATGGCGGTCCAGCGCAGAGAGAACTACTTCTGTAAAGAAGCCCTCTCGCTGCGCGAAGGCTCCTGCCAGGCCGAATCCAAGAGCCTCAAGGCAATGAAATCAGCAGATACAAACCCAATCCCACCATGACCAATCCACTGATCAGTTTCAGCCAGCGTCCTTCCTTTTCCTGCAATCGCCGCTGGCTGAGCGTGATGATACCGATACCCAGCACGATAGCGTCATCAAGCATATAAGCAAGATTGTAAAGCAGCAGATAGCCGTAATAGCTTGCTCCGTCCAATTGCTGCATCGTCAGTATGCGGGTATAAAGCGCCGGAAAACCTGAAGTGCACAGAAATTCGACGATCTGTACCAGGATGGCCAGCACCACGGCGCCGATCATGGCGCCGCGCAGACTTTCGGCTTGCAGGATAGCGCGGATTCTGGCGTAAATGCCGGGCTTGGCAGACTCGGGGATTGACAGCGAAACGCCCCAGCCGTAAGCCCAGAAATCCTTCAGGTTAATCGCGCCGGCCAGTATGGCGATGCCGGCGATGATGATCTGCGACAGGCGCGAAAGGCCTATGATCAGAAAAAGGTTGAGCCAGGCGGCCATGAAAACGAAATAGGCAATGCCTTCTACAGCAATGAAGGCGCCGGCGACCGCAAACATGCGCATGCGGTCCTGCATGGGCGCCAGCAACGAAATCATCAGGATCAAAACCCACATGGAGCAGGGATTGAATCCGTCCATTAGCCCCATCGTAAGGGTGAAAAGCGGCAAACCAAACTGCTTCAAGGTAATGCGTTGTCCCAGAAACGTAAACTCCGGCTCAGGCGGTGGCGAAACACTTTCCGGTCCGCAGGACAGTGCTGCTTCCGCTTCGCAGCTCTCTGCCGCCTCTGGCGATATTTTCTGCTCCGGCGGGGTTTGAGCCAGTGCATTGCGGATCAGCTTTCCCGTAGTAGACGGGTCGGTGTAACCGACGATAGTCTGGCCGTGCACATAAAAAGTCGGCACGCTCACGTTGGCGCCTGTTGCTTCGGCTATCTGCTTCAAACGTTCAAGGGCTTCAGGATCGCGCTGGATATCGCGCACAACGATGCGCAGCCACGGCTGCTCAAGCGCCAATGCTTTCAGGAATTCTTCAGCTTTCTCGCAGTGCGGGCAGCCCTCGCGCACGAAAGCTTCAATATCGGCAGGCGCCTGGCGAGCCGCATCTTGACCAGCGGCCGGCAACAATGCAGCGTCCTGCGCATCGGCTGGCGTCACGCCCCCCAGAATCGACATCCAGAACAGCATCGCCAAGAAAAAATCCCAACCTATCATCTTCACTCGTTTTCTCGCCATCGCATCCTCATTTTCTTCTGACTACCCAAACTGCTCCCTGACGGGACTTATTGACATCGCTATCGCCGCTATCATAACGTAAGCAGGCCGTCATGCAGATCGGCAATATCTCGTAATCAAGGTAAACCATGCAAGAATTAAAATATCTGGCCGGCTATTCCGAAAAAATCACTGACCAGGCACTGCATCTGATTCATACCGGCAAGCTGGGTGAACTGCTGTTGAAAAAATATCCTGTGGCTCACGACATCAGAACGGACAAAGCGCTTTACGGCTATGTCGTCGATCTGAAGAATGAAAGGCTCCGCCAGTCCCAGCCGCTCAGCAAAATCATTTATGACGATAAAATCAACGTCCTGCACCATGCCCTTGGACTTCATACCTATATCTCCCGCGTACAGGGCGGCAAACTGAAAGCGAAAAACGAAATCCGCATAGGATCGGTCTTCAAGCAGGTGCCGATTGAATTTCTGCGCATGATTGTCGTGCACGAACTGGCGCATTTAAAGGAAAAAGAGCATAACAAGGCCTTTTACAAGTTATGCGAGTATATGGAGCCGGCCTATCATCAATATGAGCTTGATATGAGACTTTATCTGACGCATGTGGATTTGTTTGGCAAGCTTTACTGACTAATCTTATTACTGGCACCTTTTCCCGTTTGCAGCACCGAGCACCGGAGCTTTTGGCAGCAGTAAGCCCTTGCTGGACGGGGCATGTTGCCTCGCCCAAAAAATTCAGCATGGGTTAAGTGGAGATTCCAAGCTCAGACATTGCAAAAACATTAAGACGGGGTTGCAAACCCCATCCTGCTTGAGGCAAAGCAAAATTACTCCCCTCTCATAGCCCTCCTCTTTTCCTCAACCGCCGGCTCACTTGGCGATGATAAATCCTGGCCAGCAACGGCCGGATCAACGGCAACCCAATCAGCCAGGCTATGGGTTTCAGTACCGGCACTCGCTTCATCAGCAGAATATAGGCGTCCAGTTCCGACGCGATTCTGCCCTGCTCATCGCTGACATGCAGCTCCGTCAAAGCCTTGCCGGGATCGATGCCCAGCTCGCGAAGCCGATTCTCCTGTCCTGTGATGTCAAACCAGCAGACCTGCTCTCCCCTCTTGCCTGCGAGTTTTTCATAATGTTGCCTGTCGCGAATGCATTTAGGACAAGCGCCATCGTAATAAACCGTAATCTTGTCTTTATCCATAACCCCCCCTACAAAACTCACGCCAGACCGGCGCCCTAACCGAATCCCAAAATGCAAATCAAGCACGAAGCCGTCAAACGCCTGACCTTGTTTATTGGCTTGACCATCTCTATGAGGATTGATTTAATGGGGAATTCCTTCAAATTAATAATTTTTTTAGATACTGATGAATAGTTACGAACAGTCCAAAAAGGCCCGCTATATCGCTTCAGTGGTGTATGTATCGATCATGGCGTTTATCCTCGGAGGAACTTATATTTCCCAACAGGAAAAGGAAAAAGCCAAACAGGCATCCACACACGAAGCATCCTCTGCGGTTGCTGAAACACAGGCTGAATAGAATTTCGCGTTGCGTCGATTTCGTCAAGACTCATCGAATTCGCATGATTCAGGCATAAAACTTACAAAATCAAGCCTGAGCTTTATGTAATATTTTCACCCCAACGCGGAGAATCACCCATGGGATCCAGCGATTTTTTTATCCAATTCATGCGTCTGGCCGGCGCTTACTGGCATTCAGAAGACAAGGCAACCATTCGCAAGCTGACCTTGGCCCTGATTGCGCTGACCATCGTGCAGATGTTTATTGCCGTCATCATCACGGAGTGGAGCGCCGCGTTATTCGATGCGCTGGAGCAGCGCTCGATGTCAGGATTTTTCAGACAGATCGGGCTGCTCATATTGATTTTTGCCGCCAGCATGGCGGCCACAGGCCTGCATTTAACGGTCAAGCGCCGCCTGCAGATCGGCTGGCGAGCCTGGCTGACCGATCATGTGACCAATCGCTGGATGAACAAAGGCCGTCATTATCAAATCACCCACTTACAGACCGCCGGGCACGATAACCCGGACAGCCGCATCGCGGAAGATATACGTATCGCCACTGAAGACGGCATTGCCCTGTTTCACTCGCTGTTTTACAGCCTGCTGATCCTGATCAGTTTTATTGAAATTCTCTGGACACTTTCAGGCGTTGTCACGCTTGATCTGGGCTTTATTGAAATGCCTATCTATGGGCATCTGGTCTGGGTAGCGCTGATTTATGCAGCCGGCGCATCGGCTTTGGGCTGGCTGATCGGTCAGCCTTTAAGCCAAACGACCAATATCCGGCAAACCATGGAAGCCAATTACCGTTTTAGTCTCGTGAAAGCGCGCGAAAGCTCCCTGGCAATTGCTCTGATTCATGGCGAAACTCACGAGAAAAAACATTTTCAGAAACTTTTCCAGGATATTATTGACGCTTATCACCAGCAAACCCATGCCTGGGCGCATATTCTGCTTTTTACTTCCGGCTATTCAGTGTTGTCTACAGCCGTCCCTGTGCTGGTGTCGGCGCCGCGCTACATTTGGGGAACTATCACATTGGGCGCGCTGATGCAGTCGGCCCAGTCATTCCAGCACGTGGCCTCCGCCCTATCCTGGCCGGTCGATAACATGGCCTTGGTCGCCCAATGGCGGGCTTCGGTTGAGCGTGTATTGAGCCTGATCCAGGCATTGGACGATCTGGAAGACGAGATCGTGCGTCCTGATCCGCACCGCATTGTACTGGTAAAAACGGATAAGCCGACCCTGCGTTTCGACAATCTGTGCATCAGCCGGCTCGACGGCATTGTCTGTGCATCGCATATTACTGACGAGATCAAGGCCGGAGAACGGGTTCTTATTACCGGTAATATCTTTACCGGTTCCAAATTGCTCAAGGCCATAGCGGGCCTGTGGCCATGGGGCGAAGGCCGCATAGAACTGCCCGATGATGAATATATGTTTTTCATGCCGCCGCGGCCTTATCTGCCGACCGGCACGTTGCGCGAAGCCATCTGTTATCCGTCTTCCTGTGACGACTTCAGCCCTGCCGTGCTCACAGAAACGCTTGAGCTTGTAGGTCTGGCAGAATTAATTGAGCAGCTTGACCAGATCGATGATTGGGAAAAAGTGCTGCCGCGCGAACAGCAGCAGCGTTTGGGCGTGGTCCGCGTGCTGCTGCAGAAACCCAAATGGATTTTGTCGGAAACGGCGTTCGATTCGCTGGACCCCGAGGGAGAAGCCGAAATGATGCGATTGATCTGTCAGATGCTGCCCGATGCCGCCATGCTGACGATCAGCAATGAACCCAAGGCTGAGATGTTTCATCAGCGCCGGATTGTGCTGTAATCACGGCAGGACGATAAATGAAAACGGTATTTGACAATAAATGCGGCAAGAAGCTGCGCGGCGTCAATCTCGGCGGCTGGCTGCTGCTGGAAAAATGGATGACGCCGAGTCTCTTCGAAGGCCTGCAAGCCGTGGACGAGACTTCCTTCTGCGTGGAACTCGGCCCGCGCACCGAGTCAGTGCTGAAAAGGCATTGGGATACGTTTATCACGCGCGAGGATTTCGTTTGGCTGGCCCGGATCGGCATCAATGCGGTCCGGATTCCCGTCGGCCATTGGATCATCGGCCCCGATTATCCTTACCACCGCGCCTATGGCTCGGTTTCGTACCCGTATGTTCAGGGCGGCCTGGAAATTCTCGACCGCGCTTTCGACTGGGCGGAAGAGTACGGACTGTTGATCGTGCTCGATCTGCATGCCGCGCCCGGCTGCCAGAACGGTTTTGATAACGGCGGCATCCAGAACGTCTGCGAATGGCATACCAAGCCGGAGTATATCGATTATTCGCTGCAGGTACTGGAGCGCCTGGCCGAGCGCTACCATAGCCGTCCTGCCCTGCACGCCATCGAGGTATTGAACGAGCCGCGCTGGGACATCGATACGGCGCTGTTAAAGCGATACACAACCGATGGCTACCGACGGATACGCCAGTACTGCCAGGCCCGCGATGTCGCCGTGGTCTTCCATGACGGCTTTCGCTCCTATGCGGAATATGCGGGCTTTCTTCAGGAGCCCGAGTTCAGCAATGTCGTATTCGATATTCACCGTTACCAGTGTTTTGTCCCTGCCGATGTCAACACGGACATTTACGGACATATAAAAAAGGCCGCCATTGACTGGAAAAATGAAGCCGACGACATCATCAGCCATCTCGGCCTGCCGACTTATGTGGGCGAATGGAGTCTGGGGCTGGATTTAAAAATGGTCTCGCTCTGGGCGGACGGGCCTTTCGATCATAATTTGACGGAGATGGACGAGTTCCAGCTGTCCGTTGCTTATCGCGGCTATGCCGCAGCCCAGCTGGCGACTTTCGAGAAATACCTGGGCTGGTTCTTCTGGAGCTACAAGACCGAAACCATGCCGGGCTGGAGTTTTCGGGAATGCGTGAATAGAGGCTGGCTGCCTGATCGCTTTGCCTGACTGCTGGCGATAAAACCGGCTGTGGGGGCGACTTCAGTCGCCTACTGTTAGCAGTCTCGCCCATTCAGGCATAAAAAGGCGACTAAGGCGACTGAAGTCGCCCCCACATTATTCCTGCAATACATCACGAACCCGGTTAGGAAAATCCGAAATCACGCCGGTAACGCCAGCCGCGATCAGCTGCCGCATTTCGTTCTTGTCATTGCAGGTCCAGACATTGACGGCGCGGCCAGATGCCAGCACATCGATAATCCCGCATGGATCGAGCTTTCGTGCCAACGAATAAAATCCCATTGAATCAGTATTAGGGTGATAGGCATCAGCATCGAACAGCGCCAGATAGGCGCCCGGTTTTGCCAGCCTGTCGCCGGTTAAAACACCCGTCGCTATATTTTCCGAAAGCCGGCGCACGCTGACCAGCTGTTCGTGATCAAACGACGAGATCAAAACGCGGTTTTCCATGTCCAGTGACTTAACGAGTCCCGCGGCCGCTTCGGCCATGCCCGGATACATGCGCGGCAAAGCCTTAAGCTCGATATTGACCATCAGATCTTCACGCAACGCCAGTTCCAGAGCCTCCCGTAATGTAGGCAGCCTGATCTCGCCGGATGCATAAAAGATAAGATCCTGCGCGCTGACAAATTGCTCGATCTCTTCTTCAGTCAAGCCCTGCAAAAACCACTGCCGCCGGGAGGCCGGCAATGACAACTGTTCAACGTACCAGCTGCCGGCATCCAGTTGCCGTAATTCATCATAGGTAAAATCGGAAACCGCATAACTGCCGCGGCCCGGAAATCTCACGCCGGCATCGGTGCAGCGTGTGAGCTGTTCGTCGTGATGCACGATCAATTCGCCATCTTTCGACAGATGGACATCCAGCTCGAACATCTGGCAACCGAAGCGCTTCGCCTTCTCGAACGCGGCCAGTGTATTCTCGGGCGCAAATGCGCGCGCGCCGCGATGGGTGATATTCAGTACGCCGGCCGGGCGCTTGTCTCCCGTCCGTAGCGGATTCAGTTCAAATGTCATGTTTATCCTCTCTGTTGTTAACTGATGTTACGCATGGGCTGTTTTTTTCCTGCTTGCTACGCTTTTCATTCAACCCACAGCGGATCTCGTCGCCTGAATCGTCATGCACGCGTAGGTGCGAATTCATTCGCACTACCTAGGCCGGTACACGGGGTTTGTCCCAGGTCGAATGAATTCGACCCTAAAGCTGAATTCAAACAACCGTCGCGCTAGCGATACTTTTTAAACCTGTCCAATTCAACTGATATTTTCCGGCCGGAATGGCATCAGGTGATGTAATCCCGGTCCGGCAACCCGGTTCTTGCATTAGAATTTACAGCCTGCTCAGTATGATTGCAGGAAAATCCGGCATGCGGCCGGTAATTGGCGCATCCCCAGAATTGGCCGTACTTGCCTTTACGCAGGATCATGCTGCCGCCGCATTTCGGGCAGACCGGTTCGGCGACCTCGCAGTCCTTGTTTTGACAAACCCTGGAGCGTCCCTTCGTAATCAAGGCGCTGCCGCACTTCGGGCAGCCCTTTTGCGTATGACTGCAGAGCGGATATTGATTGCAGCCGTAGAAAGTGCCGTATTGGTTTTTCCGGACAACCATATAACCGGTTTGACAGCGCTCACAAAGCGTGTCGGCCAATTGCTTCTGGAAACCGTGACCCTGAAACTCATCGGTCAGGACGGCGTATTTGTCATTGACCAGTTCCCGGACGAAGCTTGAAGCCTTGCTGCCGTCGGCGATCAGATAAACATGATGCCTGGCCCGCGTCAGCGCGACGTAAAACAGCCGCCTTTCCTCGGCATGTTGATAGTCTTCCGCTTCAGGCAACAGCAGTTCCAGCAACGCATGCGTGGCTTTCTCCGAAGGAAAGCCCTGTTTGCCGTGTTCCATCCCAAGGACAATCACATAATCGGCCTCTCTGCCCTTAGACGCATGAACCGTCATAAATTGCAGGTTTAACTGCGGATACTGGCGTTTCAGGCCGGACAGCTCGGGCTGCCTGAAATGGAACCGGGCCAAAATCAGCACGCTGGCGCCGTCAGGCTGTTTTTGCGAGATGCTGGCCAGCGCCGCGTTGAGGCCAGTTGACTCGGTACTGGTTTTGATCAGCGAAACAGCCGGCCCGTCGACCTGTCGGTGGCTTTTGATCTGTTTTTTGATCTGGGCGGGATTCTGGCAGACAAACCGGGACGCGACCTCGCCTATTTTGTTATTGAAGCGAAAAGTCTTGTCTAGCACGCTCGTGGCCGTAAAGCCGAAGTGTTTTTCAAAATCCCTCGTGATCGATACATCGCTGCCGGTAAAGCGGTAAATGGCCTGCCAATCGTCGCCGACGCAAAACAGGCTGTTGCCGGCATGCTGCGCGAGCAGCGCCTTGACCAGCCGGGCCCGGCTCGCCGAGATATCCTGAAACTCATCGACCAGCACATGCCGGTAAGGCGAACGGTACCGGCCGGATTCGACATAGCTGATGGCCTTGCCGATCATGTCGTCGAAATCAATGGTGCCATTGTCGTGCAGGTGCTGCTGGTAAGCCTGGTAAACCGGCTCAAACAGCAGCACCGCCGCAAGCATGCGCTCTTTGTCCTCATGCTGGCGCGCCAGGCTGCTCAGATCTTTGATGGACAGGAAAGCGGCCTTGAACAAGGCCAGGACTTTCGCGATCAGTTCGCTGAATCTGGATACTTCGCCGAATTCGCGCAACCGGCTCAGCAGTTGATCATCCGGCAGCGGCCTGAATCGAACGCCGGCCACCAGCAATTGCGTTCTGAGCGCATCGGTGAGTGTGCCTTGGTGTTTTTGATAGCTGAACGTCTCGATCAGCTGCGTTTTGTGCGACTCATGCAATGCGCGCTTCCAGGCCATGCCTTCAAGGTATTTTTGCCGGTCGATGAACGGCGGGGTTTCGTTCTTTTCATTGACGGCGAAATGCTCGATATAAAGCCCGTACTCAGGCAGGTAAAAATCAGGCTGGTAGGCTTTGAAATCCGGCCCGGCCGTATTGACCTGATAATTGGCTTCATACTCGTAAACAATGCCCTGCCGGTACAGGAAATTGGCGATTTCGCATTCCTCATAGCTCTTGACCAGTTCGCCCTGCAGCGTGCGGATTTCGTTTTCCAGGATATAGGCATGGTAGGCGCCTTCGGTTTTAAAGGCGAACTGGCTTTTATAGGGATAAATAAAGCGCGTGAAGTAAGTGACCAGCCGGGATTTATAGCGCTGGTCGAGCAGAAACTGTTTGATCCGGTCATCGACAAATCGGGCTCTCAGCGCTTCGTCTTCGGCCATTTTGTCAATAGCCGGCACCGCGCCTTCGACTTCGGTAATGATCTGCTTGCCGAGGCTGTGGAAGGTCTTGACCGTCAATGTGCTGATGCCCAGCCTGGCCTGAATGCGCTCTTCCATTTCCTTGGCGGCCTTGTTGGCATAGGCCAGCATCAGAATCTGATCGGGGGCTGCAAGCTCCGATTTTAAAAGATAGCCTGCCCGGCCTATCAGGGTGCTGGTCTTGCCGGTTCCGGCGCCCGCCAGCACCAGGTTATGCTGCTCATCGATCACACAGGCCTTGCGTTGCCTGTCCGTCAACGGATTGCTTTCAATCCGGTCGAAATAGTCCCGATATGTCCTGAGCTGAGACCGGACGTAGCTGTCATTGATTTTAGCAATATGATCGTAGCCCTTTTCCAGGAAGGGCCGGACCAGTTCGATCAGCTGATATTCTTCTCTAGACAGGTAATGTGAAATATCCGAACGGTAAATGCCGTCACGCAAATGCTCATGGTTTTTCAGCCATTGCATGGCAGCAGGTTGCCGGATGTAGCGCTGGCCATGGAATAAAGCACGCGCTTGCTGACTGGCCTGTCTCAGGTCGGGAATAATGGTCTGATAGAAACCTTTAATATAGTTTCGGGTTCGCTGGTTCAATTCGACTTGGAGATTGCCTGCCTTTTTCTTTGAAATGCCGCCAAAGCGAATGATCTGGCCGTCTTCCAGATAAATTGCCAGCGCATCCCAGAAATAGCCTCGTTCAATCGCTATGCCGGGCGCGATCCGCAGGAACGGGATTGTGCGGGTTTCATTGCCCGATAACGCGATGCCCTGCCTGGCGGCTGACAATGAACGGTAAGTCAGGGCGTGCGCGGCGAATGTCCTGGCTAAAAAGCCGGTTTGATAAGGCGTGAGGTTATTATCCAAGCTTGATTTAGATATTAAAAAATTCAACTAATTACTATTATTTCATTGGATAGTTTTTATTAACAGTAATAGGTTGTCTTTATTCGATATAACCGGCTTCATTCAAAACACGGCTATTTCCTCAATCCAGGGTGATTATTAAGTTTGAGTTAAGTTTCATGGCTTAACCTTGTATCTGTCACAGTCCTCTTCCGGGCTGCCTATCACACTCCAAAATTTTAGTTCAGCCGAAGTTGACTGTGGCGCAATCTTAACAATCCGTTGATCTCAGGAAAAACCTGATGCTGCAGCAGATCAGCAAAGTTATCTTCATGCCCCTGCCTATGTTTGAAGTTTGTCACAAAAAAGCAAATTTACTATACCCTCAGACCGCAGGATCAGTAAAAATAACGCCCTTCAGTTAGGACTATTTAATGGCTATTAAATCAAGCTGGGTCACCGATTTTGACGAAATAATAACAGCAGGCGCTCATCATGGCCTGGCTCAACATACGACTGAAGACGCGTTTTACAATGGCAGGACTATCTGTCTGAACGGCAGGCATCTGGTCAATTTCGCGCTTTGCAGTTATTTGGGGCTGGAACTGGATAAGCGGCTTAGACAAGGCACTATCGATGCCGTTATGCGCTTTGGCACTCAGTTTGCCGTTTCAAGGGCCTATCTCTCCGCCACGCCTTATCAGGAACTGGAATCACTGCTGGAGCAGCTGTTCGAGGGCCATGTGCTGGTCACGCCCACGACGACGCTCGGCCATATAGCCGCCCTCCCCGTCCTCATTCAAAAAGGCGATGCGATCCTTATCGACCAGATGGCGCACAACAGTGTTCAAACGGCTGCGAAACTCGTGCAGATGCAAGGTGTTCCGGTCGAAATCCTGCCCCACGGCAACCTGGAGTTTCTGGAAGAGCGCGTCAGCGCGCTGAGTTCTGAATATAACCATATCTGGTATCTGACAGACGGCATTTACAGCATGTTTGGCGACCTGGCTCCAGTGGACGCTCTAGGTGCGCTGTTGCAGCGCTACGAGCAACTGCATCTGTACTTTGACGATGCGCATGGCATGAGTTGGACCGGCAAGCATGGCCGGGGTTACGTCCTCGATAAAATGCCCATTCAGGAACGTATGGTGGTCGCCACCTCTCTGTGCAAAGGATTCGCGGCCGGAGGCGGCGTGCTGATCTTTCCATCGGCCTCAATGCATCGCCAGGTTAAAAACTGCGGCGGCCCCATGATTTTCTCGGGTCCTATGCAGCCGCCCATGCTGGGCGCTGCGATTGCTTCAGCCCGTATCCATCTGTCGCCCGAGATCGAACGCCTGCAGAAGGAGATAAAAGATCGCATTTCGCTGTGCAACCTTCTGCTCAAGGAATACAATCTGCCTTCAGCGACCTCATCGCAATCGCCCATTTTTTACATCAAGCTGGGGCATCCCATTGCCGCCGGCTACATGGCCAAACGCCTGCAGGATGAAGGCTTTTACACGAACCATGCCGTTTACCCGGCCGTCTCGCATCGCAAATCGGGCATCCGATTTACGTTGACGAGACATCTTGCTGCCGAAGATATTCACAGTTTTGTCAAGGCGGTCGCCCGCAATCTTCCGCTGGCGCAGGATAAAGAAACCATAAAGATGTTGAGTCAGGAGTATTAACCCCGGTTATCAGGGCCAATACTCCTCCTGAAACTTGTGCTGAAATCAGTGCTGTCGAGTGCTGTTCCAGCTATGAATCAAATTGGAACATCATCGACAACTTCGGCCGCTTTATCGATCCCATCATGCGCAGTATTGCCCACAACCGGTACGATCGAAACCACGGCGCCGCCTAAACGCATCGGTACCGACACTATTTTAGTCAAAACACAGCCTTGCATAACACCCGCCATGGCCAACAATAATACGATGTTCTTTATGCTCATTTTTAGTCTCCAGCAATTTATTAATTTAGGATAGTTTTTCATTCTTGATTTTCAGCGAAGAAAAATAGTTCAGATTTGGATTCACTTAAATTTTAAGTAGATATGCTTGCGCAGGTCCTGTCAGTACAGCAGTTGTAAGTTGAAGAAAATTTATCAGCTGCGCAGTCTAATGTATTTTTGGCGGTTCTGTTGCAATAATGTTTAGCCTGACGGTTTTGAACGTTATGGAAAGAAATTGACTAGCCAGCTTTGACCAGGCTGCCTTCAAGGCAAAGGCTTCTGCATTTGTTTTAGATTCCTGCCCGAGTGCCTGTCTTTCAGTTTTTTGACAAAAACAGGATAAAAATATGCCAGCGTTATCATCACCATCGCTCGTCAGCCCATTTTTTTATCCCGGCTTCCGCATCGTCCAGCAGCGCTTCAATGGAAGCGTAACTTCTTTTGCCCTGCCAGATAGCTCCGCCCTCGTCAAATGCAAAAACGATGATTTTCATATCAACGATATACTCCAGGCTTAGTCCGCCGCCATTGTTGATCAGATCGGTAATATAAGGATATTTATAAGCATTTTTAATATAGCTCATGGCTATCGCTCCTTGTTGCACTGTTTTTGGAATTAACCTGAGACCATTGGCTTGTCATGTTTTGCATAGTCGGCTGCCGGTATTTTTTTGCCGGCCGTCCGCTCCAGTTCTCCAAAACCGGCCGGATGATGATACTGTGACTGGCTTTTTTGTATCTGGCGCGTTCACCTTTTTTGGAGCGCATCGGCTACGGCTTGACGAAACGCTAACAGTTACACGATGTCGATAGAAGCAGATAACTTGATCATAGCAGCACTCTAGCAGCCACCTCGCTCCCGTTAATTGGGGGCTTTTTTTGCGGCCAACAGATAAGCTTGGCTTAGTGCTGATATGGAATATCAAACAGTAAAGACACCGTAGGAAAGCATCGCCGATGCGCAGTTTCGCCTGCCTGATGATCTTATTTCTTGCACTCGCGACGGCGGTTGCAAATCCGCAAGAGGAGACCAGAACCATGCCGGATTCCCGTGTACGAGAAGCTATCGAGCTGATGACCGGTTTTGCGGAACGCACAGGGCTGAGCTCCGAGCGCCCTCAGCGGCGCTACCTGTGGACAGACGCCTTCGCGGTTTGCAACTTTCTTGGCCTGTCGCGGGCGACCGGGGAAAAGCGCTACACGGAACTGGCTCTGCGCCTGGTTGACCGCGTGCATCACACGCTGGGGCGACACCATGCTGATGATTCGCGCACGGGCTGGATCAGCGGATTGAACGAGCGCACGGGGGAGGAACGCCCGACCCGCGGCGGGCTTCGGATCGGCAAAGAGCTTCCCGAGCGCAGGCCCGATCAGGCCTTCGACGAGCGGCTGGAGTGGGACCGCGACGGCCAGTACTTTCACTACCTGACCAAATGGATGCACGCGCTCGACCAATTGACGCGTTCGACGGGAAATCCGCAGTTTAATGCCTGGGCGCAGGAACTCGCTGAAGCAGCGCACCATGCTTTCACTTATCTTCCCTCCGCAGGCGGTCCGCGACGGATGTACTGGAAGATGAGCATCGACCTGAAGCGCCCGCTCGTCTCCTCTATGGGCCAACATGATCCGCTGGACGCATATATCACATACATTCAGCTTCAATCCACTGCTGCCGGACTCCCGCAAGCGGGCGACGGCCCCAGGCTCAACGATGAGATCCGGCAGGCTAAAGCCATGATTGCCGCGGATGATTTAAGAACAACCGACCCGCTCGGGATTGGCGGCCTGCTAATGGACGCCTACCGCCTGGAGCAATTGCTGCAGCAAGGAAGTATGGCGGACCTGCATCTTCTTGAAGCCATGCTCGAGGCAGCGCTCAAAGGTTTGAAATATTACGCCGCGAGCGGCGAGCTGCGGCTGCCGGCGGAACATCGGCTCGCCTTTCGCGAACTCGGCCTGGCGATCGGGTTGCAAGCAGTGCGTCTGATGGGCGAAGCGGCCAGCCGCGATCCGATTCAGCCGCACACAGCCGATGGCGTGCGCTTACGGCTGCATAAACTCGTGCGCCTGCGGCTGCGTGAGCTGATGCAGTACATGCCTCTTGGCGAAAGGATCGAGTCTTTCTGGCGCGATCCCGAACATAGGCAGTCCCAGACTTGGTCCGAGCATCGCGATATCAATGAAGTGATGTTGGCGACCAGTCTGGTGCCCGAGGGATTTCTTGTCTTGCCGCCGCCCGGTTTAAGCAGCCTCGATCGCGGCGGCCAGTAAAAGGTAAAACTTGCGCCTTACCGTTTTGCTTTTTCGTCGTTTCTTAAATGCATGCTGCCCGGCAACAAATGAATGTCAAACAAGCAAGAATCCAACAATGGCGCATTCTACAGAGATTAATTCGGTTATTCTCAAAAACTGAATCCGGTGCTCATTTAAACACCATCTTCAGTCTTATGAAAAAATCGAAATTTTGGGTCGCCTGAAGAGATGCAGCTCAATTATTACTGCATATAACCCCGATATTTATGTAATAGCTCTTCTTTATGAATTCCTTGCAATGCTGGATCAATTTATGAAATCCAACATAAATTCAGCACTAAGAGAGCACAGAAGCATAACGGCGTAACATTCGAAAAAAGGCCGATTAATTTTTTTTCTTTTGTATTTAGCGATCAGGAAACGAAGCAACACGGAGAATTGACGGTACATAAACTGGCATTTTTAAACTACTAATCGTCTATTATGTCTGGCAATAATTACATTTTGATGACAGTTGTGAGCCCACAGATAAGAAGTGCAACGTTAATTCCAATAACTTTTCGTGTTTTGTTTATGTCTTGAAGCCTTGATATAAAGGTTCGTAGCTAATCCGACACCCCATGCTGAATCCTAACGGCGCCGGCATGGTTCGTTTTTAAAGGTCAACCGGGCTCACTATATTTGTCAAAAAATTACATTGTTATCAAACTGTAACAAACTCACTGTAATATATAAATCGAAGGCTTTTGAAGTCGCCATGGATTGACTAAGCATTTGCTTTCAGACCTACTGTTTTAGCCCCGATCAGGGGCTTTTTTTACCTTGATTATCAGCCGATATAAGCAGTCATGGTTAATTGGGCAATTTTAAAAATTCTCACAATCAATGTTCTTGTGTGTTGGATTGTTCTTATTGGGTCTTGCGTTGTAATGAGTGACATTGATGTCATTGCATGGTTTATAAACCAATCGCCTTTGCCAAATCGCCAGCAAAACAACATGTCTTAGTATTACAGTTGTAAATTATCTTGCCGCCCGCCACTACTACCGGAGGGAGAAAGATAATCGGTAACTGTAGTATCAAATGCCCTTCCTCTTGATAAACGGATTGTCATCCAATACAAAACCTGCGGCATTCTTATGCCCGCCTCCGCCGAAAGCCTGCGCCAGATGGCCGACATCGTAATCGCCGATGGAGCGAAGTGAAAACTGCCATTTTTGCTTCCGGCCGTCATATTGATAAGTCATGCCGAATGTCCCCGATTTCTCGGCCAAAACGTGCCCGAGCTCGCTGGAGAAAGAGGATGACGCATTAACGGCCAGCCCTTTTTGCCCGTTCAACATGACCGGGTGCGCAATTTTCTCCAGCCTTTTTACTATCTTCTGGTGGAATTCGACGTATATTCCGCCAATTTGCAGAAGCTCATCCAGATCGATTGTGCCCATTTCGGGCAACGTCATCGGCATCCGCTCATAAAGCGCACTGGTGATTTCGCGTGTACCGGCTAATTTGAATTTCCAGAGGTCGCGATCTTCGATATGCAGCAGGATTTTGGGCGGCTGGCGTCCCGGAAAAAAATGCTGCCAAGCCAGTACGCAGCCGCTTTGCGCCATATCAAAATGTAAGGCAAGGTTTTCCGGCAGAGACTGAACCATGGCTTCAGATTCAGGCAGTGCTTCATGGGTTTTCGAAGCGAAAAGATCCGCGGAGAGACTTTTATGAAAAAAAGCCTCGCACTGCTCCATGGCGGTAATATGGTGATCGATCAGGATGATCTGGCCGGCCCGTCTCGAGGCCGCAAGCAATTGTTCGGGCGGATAGGAGAAATCCAGTATGTAAATCACGGCTCCCGCTTCAAAGGCCGGGAACTCATCACCATGGCGTGCGGGAATGTAGCGGGCATGGTTGCCCAGCTTGCAAAAGGCGCTCCAGGCGGCGCCTAGCCCATCCAGGCAATCGGCGTGATAAATGACCAGGGTTTCGTATTTTTCTATCATTATTGTTATTTTAAAAACTGCTAAAACTCATGTGAAGACTCGGCGGCGCCCTCATGCCGCTGTTGCACCAACGTTCCACACCCCAGCCCCAACGCCCGCTTCTGTTAAGGATAGAGCGAGAAATAACTTCCCTGAATTTTGACGAGCAGCAGGTGTAGGGGCGACTTCATTCGCCCAAGGCGAATGAAGTCGCCCCTACATAAGCTCCGACAAATCGAAAAGTTATTTTTAACCGAATCCTGAACATCAATCTTCACTTTATTATATTCTGATCAAATTAGCCATCTGCATCCATATCAGGCGTAATTTCTCTTTGCTCCTGCCTTCGGGCAGACAGCGCAAATACTGGGCGCGTTTGCTTTCAGGCCATTTATCCGCAAGAGCCGCCCAGATAGCGTCAATGTTATAGACGCCGCCCGTTTGCAGGCTGACCGGTATGCAATCAGACACGGCAATGTGCAAGGCTTCGGAGACCGTGTCCAGCGCATCCCGGATATTGCGCGCTTTCTCGCTTTGCGGCGCCTGCACATCATAGGGCGGTTGCCATTCCCGCAAAGGGCGCAATTGATCGATGTGCGTGACTATCGCCAGGACCGGCGGCATGCTGCGGTGCAACCGTTGATCAAACCAATTGCGCAAATCGGTCAAAAACTGGGCATCGGCTTCGCGCCCTGCCTGTATTGCCGAACAAACCAGCAGCACCAGATCAAAGCCGCCCAGCGCGCGCTCCGGCTCTTTCTCGAACCAATGAATTTTATCGCCATAGCCTGGGCTGTCGAAGATCAACAGTTCACTGCTGTCATCCTGCGCCAGTTTATAGACGGTCAATTCGTCAGTGAGAGGCAGCACATTCGTCGCGGCACGCAGTTCGCCAAGCAATGCATTGATCAGGCTGGATTTTCCCGCTTTCAATTGCCCGGCTACCAGAATACGTAAAGGCCGCTTCGTTTCGGGCGCCGATTCAGGCGGCGGCCCCGGCTCGGCCAATACCGGCGGCGCTAACTGTCCGCTATACAGCGCAATGGCGTAATAACCGGTTTTCTTTATCAACGTCCGCAGCAGCCACTGCTCCAGGAGTCCTTTCGGATATTGCGCAACCTTGCCCTGAAAAAAACCGGACAGTTCAGCCGGTATGGCCGTGGCAGGGCTGAGCAGCATTCTGCCCATGCGGTAGATGAAGTGGCCTTTTTCCAGCCTTTGTTTCCATTTCCAGAGTTTCAGGCCTTCATCGATGGTCAGCAAATGGCTGAACGGAACCTTCTCATCCAGCAACTGCCGCATATCGCGGCTGACTTGTTCGGTAATGAACAGGATATTGCGCAGCGGGATATCGAGTTCAGCCTTACCCGCTTTGGGCCGGAAATGCCGCGCCACTTTGCGGATGACCTGCTGGGCCAGTAGCAGCAAACGCGCGCTATCGGTCAACGGATAATCGGCCGGATTGATCTCGCCCGCCATCTTATCAATTTCAGCCCAAATAGTCTCTGCGGCAGGCGACCAACGCTGATCCGCCTGCACATCCGGCAATTGGAATGGCTCTATTTGCCGGTGCTTCAACCAGTGGTTCAAAAGTGTGGCCGCGCCGTAAAACGAAGCCAGTGTTACGAACCCTGTGACCAGATAGTGGTGTTGCCACAACCAAAAAATGCCCAGCCCGATTAAGGCAAGCCATGGCAAAATCAACAGCAGGAATACAATGGTCCAAAGCCAGTTTGTAGGAAGGCGCATTATTAAACCTGTTTCTTTATGGAACTGCGTAGCAATTCCCTGCCGCGGGCTAATTCCGCATTGAATACTTCACGCAACTTATCTGCGTCTAAAACCTTGCCTTGCTGAGCTTTACTGAAATAAAAACACAGCGTTTTACCCAAGGCATAGGTAGCGGCAGCCGTATAAACACCGGCAACACTAAGCGCGACTGTCTGTCCGTAAGCCGGAATCAGCTTGAGCAGTTCACGCCCTCCCATACGCGCCAGCGCCCCCATGCCAACAGCACTGACGATTTCCCTGATGCTCTGCTTAGTTAGCGGCAAGCCATACACATGGGCAATACTGTGAAAAAGTTTGCTCTGAATTGCAACCACGGTGCCCAAACTGGCTGCCGGCACCGGAATCGCGGCGGCCAGCCCGGCTGAGATTGCATAGCCGATGACATGCGGATGCGCGGCCTGCCAGTACACATCATTGATATCGCCGATATGGTCTTCCAGCATGGCCCGAAGACCCAATGGCAAGGCCTGCTCTATGGCAGCCCATAAGGCATCCAGGCCATAATCCGACGGCGCATAGTCATCTTCCGGCAAGGTGAAATCGAGCGGCACAAATGTCGCATTAATGCCGGCGAAGTACTCGCGCTGCTTTAACAGCGAACGGCGCAGATCGGCAGGCACCGACTCGCCGATTCGGCCGTCAGCAAAAGGATAAGGCAGGATATGCGCCATGGCCCGGTTGGGATAGCCTTCATGCAAGGCTGTCTGAGCCACGATGACCGGCCATTTCGGATGCGCTTTATGAACTTGTTTTAGTGCAGCCAGGACCGCTTCCTGCTGATGATCCATGGCCTTGATCACGACGATCACAAGATGCGCCTGCTGTTCGCACCATTTCATATCTTCGCTGGCATCATAACCCTTCTCGGACAGGCCTCTGGTATCAAGAAAACGCAGAAATGCAGTTTCGGCATCGGGAAAATCGAACAACATGGCCGTGCGCGTACACGGCTTGAAGCCATTACCGATCTCCGCGGCGGATGAACCGGTCAATGTCCTGATGATGGAGCTTTTGCCGCTCTGCGTCTTGCCCAACAGCCAGAATACCGGAACCGGCAAACGTTCATGGATGGCTTTTATTTTATCTTCCGCAGCCTTATCGACTTGAGGCTTGACGATCTTGTCTATGTAGACGGAGGCATTCGAAAACGGGTTGCTGATTTTTCCCGACCAGGATTTCCAGTTGGTGAATTTGGACATAAAACTTTAAGAAATGTATAAAAAACTCACGCGAGCACCCATCTTTTGCATGCTTTGTTTCTCCAGCAAACCCAATGGGAATCGTCCATGAACAATCTACGCTCTTTTCTCTATGATCGATAATTTTATTAGCCAGTTCCATTCATCAATTTTTCAGGCGAAAGCAGGCAAATGTTCGCGTAGGTGCGAATTCATTCGCACTGCCTAGGCCGGTACACGTTTTTTGTCTTGGGTCGAATGAATTCGACCCTACACATGGAAATAACGGCGATACTGGTAAACCAGTGTTTTTTCAGCTACACCGGCTTTTCAGCCTTAATTTCTTTCAACAAATTCTCCACGGCCTCTTTCTCGGCAAAGCTTTTTTGTTTCTCGCCTATCGCCAGCGCTTTTTCCAGTTCGGCAATGGCGGCAGAACTGTTGTTCAGCTTATGATGAGCAAGGCCTAAATGATATTTGAAAACAGGAACTTCGGGCATTTTGGCAACAACATCCTTAAACACCCTCAGCGCCTCGTCATTGCGATCACTGTTTAAGAGCGCCCATCCGTAAGTATCATGAAAATAGGGCTGTTCGGATTTCTCAAAACGCGCAGCCAGTTTTACGGCGCGATCAATATTTTCCTTGGTTTTATAATGATCGAGCAGCAATGAAACCAGATTGTTCACCGCAACATCAACATTCGGATTCTTGGCAATCACCGCTTCGTAATTTTCCACAGCCTTATCATAATCGTTGCTTTTCTCATAGATAGCGGCCTGCATCATTCTTAAGCTGATATTGTCAGGATCATTTCCCAAACCTTTTTGAATTACTGCAATAGCTTTTTCACGTTCTTGATTGGCGGCATGAATGCCGGCCATGGCTTCATAAAATCCAGTTGCCTTGGGCCACTTCTCAGTCGCTCCGGACAACAGTTTAAGTGCTTCATCCGGGCGCTTATCAAGCACATACAACTGGCTTTTCAAGATCAATGGATAAGAATTTTCCGGATTGGCCCTGATAAACTCGTCCAGATACGCAAACATGTCTTTGCGTTGTTTTAATGCCTCGTAACTGCGCATCAATCCCACCAAGGCATCAGACAATCCCGGAGAAACAGCCAGCGCATCCCTATACTTGGCGATCGCGTCCTGATACTGCCCTTGTCCTTCCGAGACCTTGCCGCTCAGATATTTGGAGAAGCCATCGCCCTTTGGCTTGGTCGAAATCACATCAGCGACTTTCTGGGTTCCCGACCAATCCTTCTTCATCAATCTGATCTGGGCCAAAGCCTGTAAAGCGCCGGCATGATCCGGCTTAACCGCCAGTGCTTTCTGCAAAACTTCGTCAGCCCGGGCAATGTCTTTGCTTTTGATCATTTGCGCCACCACCGGCATGACTGCGTCAAAATTGCCGGGGTTTAAATCGAGCGCTTTACGGAAGTGCTCATCGGCAAGCGCATGGGCATTTTGTTTGTTATAAGCGTGAGCCAGCAAAACCATTGCTTCATCTGACTTCGGATAATCGCGCAATATGCCGCGTAAATCGGAAACAGCCTGGTCGGTCTGCTCATTGAGCAATCTGATTCTGGCCCGCAGCAACAAGGCGTCATAGTCTCCGGCATTGACCGACAGCACCTCATCAATCAGCTTCTGCGCCGAATCGCGGTCCTTGTCACTAAAGGCTACTTTTGCCAGCAGCACCTTGGCTGCCAAGCCTTCCTTGTCTTCCGACTTGTTATTGATCAGCCAATTGAGCGACTCTTTTGCCTCCGCCCATTTATTCTGGCTGATCAACAACTTGGCGAGCGGCAGATAATACCCGGCAGTATCGGGCTGCTGCGCGATATAGCCCTGCAGCACCTTAACCGCTTCGGCAGGGTCTTTAGTATGCAGGTAATCAACCAAAACCAGTTTTGATTTCAAATCATCGGGATGTTCATCAATCACTTTTTGCAAAACCGACCTGGCATCGGCATCTTTTCCCGATTCATCATAGTATTTGGCCAGCGCATACTGGAAATCCAGTTTATCGGGATTGCTCTTAATCAAAGTTTGATAATCCGCTACCACCGCCTCCGGTTTATTGGTTTTGATATCAATCTGCAATTTCAGCATAGTGAGCGCCAAATCATTGGCATTGACTTTAAGCGCATTCTCCACAATAGCCAGCGCCTGGGTAAAATCCTTGCTTTCCATGTACACAACAGCTTTTAAATTAACGGCATCGCTATTGCCTGGAGCCAGAGCCAGCGCTTTGTCCGCCTCTTCCAAAGCCGCCTTCTGGTTGCCTTGCCGTAATAAAACCGTTCCTTTCAGCACATGAGCATCGGCATTATCAGGATTCAACTTAAGAATTGCATCTGCTTCAGCCGCTGCCTTATCGGTCTGGCCGGACAACAATAATAGCTGCCCCAATTTTTTATGGCCTTCAACATGATCGGGCGTCAGCTTGACCACTTGCGACAAATTCTCAAACATCCCTTTCCAATTCTGGTTTTTTTCATCCATTAACGCCAGATGAAAGTAGGCATCCGAAAGATTATTGTTAATTTGCAACGCATTTTTAAACTCGACCCGGGCCTTTTCATAATTTCCCTTGCCGTAAAATTCCTTGCCGCTGTCCAAATAATGCTGCGCTTTTTCAGTCGCGTCGCCGCAGGCCTGGAAACCCAAAGCCACTCCGGTCAATAACAGAGCTCTAACTAATTGCATCACTTAACCTTCTTTTAAAAAATTGAAATTTATTCACTGATATTACGCATGGACTGTATACACACGCCGGGCAAATTTATTTATATCCGAAGTATATTTGCACTGCATCGAACTGCTTCCGATCGAATTAATTTTGCGCAGTTGTAGGGTCGAATTCATTCGACCCAAAACCACCCCCCGAGATATAGGCGGGCAATAGGCAGTGCGAATTAATTCGCACCTACACTGCAGATATGAATCAAATACCGGAATGTTCGCAGTAAAACTAAAACAGAACATAGATCGATTCTTACGCAACATCAGTTAATCAGGAATATATTGCGGCAGAACCGGCAAAACCTCTTTGGCAAACCCCTGTAAACGCTGATCGGCAAGATCGAGGCTTTCACCGGGATTAACCATCGTAGTCAGGCGTACCAGCGCCCCATCGGTTCTGTTTAACAACAGCGCATCTTTGAACAAGTACCATTTCATTAAATACTCATTCGCCATCTTTCTGCCTCTCTGTTGAAACCAGTAGTAAACCAACTGCGTCATTTCGCCTTTTTTGATCACAATCCGATTGACGTCGAGAAGCCCCAGATTTTTTCGCTCAATCTCAGCAATCTGCCAACCGCCGCCCGGGATACAGACACGCGGCGAATGCGGAGAAATTCCTTTACGCTGGGATGCATAATAAGCCGCATATAGATTTACCGGTGCGCCTTGGGCTTGCTTAAAGTCGGCCAAGATATAATCCGACAAACCTAACTTATCGATAACGGTATTTTCCATGCTGGCCTGCTGTCCTTGCCAGCCTGACAGATGCATCGGAAACAACGGAAAGTTTTTGCGCTCGGGAAAGACCTCTGCCCGCTTATCGATTGAAAATACCGTAACAGCGGCCACAACCAGACCGGCAATGATCGCAAAAAAAGGGCGTGATAATGGCCTGACTTTTGCCTCTGCCATATCACCAACAGATGGGTCGACCGCTAGACCAAAAATTTCGGCAAAAGGCCGGTGATCCGCATCAAGCCTGGACAATAAAACCATTTCCGCTACTAGAATCCCCAGACAAGCCATAAAAACGACCCAGCCTTCAAAGTCATGCAGAAAGCCTTCTGCCATGCTTGAGCCCCAGTTATCAACCAGAACACCAATCACCGCTATGCGGAAGCTATTCATGAACAAGGTGATCGGAATAGTCGATAAAAACACCAGAGCGCGCTTCCAGAAAACCGTGTTATACATATAGGCGCAGATAAAGCCCAAGCTCATCAGCGGAAAAAGATAACGCAACCCGCTACAAGCTTCCACAACCTGCAATTTATAGCTGCCTAAATCGATAATGTTGCCTTCCAGATAAACCGGAATCTGGCACCAGCGAATAAAATACACGCCCAGTTTTGAGGATAACAGCTGTAAATTGGCGGAAAGGCTGGCTTCAAGAAAATACGGCAGCGGAATGGCAAAGGCCAGCAGCAGAATAGGCACGATGACCGGCTTGACTGCCGGCCAGCCCATAATGGACAAGGCAATACCTATCAATACGGCGATAAAGGCATACTGAATCAGTATAAAAAGCGCGCTGATCTCGCCTACCATAAATACGGCCAGCGCCAATAAAACAATGCCGAATCCCACCCAGGAAGGCGAAAAATCGGATTGTTGAATGAGATTCCTGCGCTGCCAGATAAAATACAGCGTAATCAACGGAAGCATATAGCCATGGCTATATTCCTCCTGCTTTTCCCAGCGAACAAGCAACTCCTGTAACCCGCCGGCAAATGCAGTCAATAACAGTAATAAAGCAAAGCAGATTAACGCCAGATATCGATAATCAAATTTCCAGATGGCAAGCGCCTTATTCATTATATTTTTATAGCGTTAAAGTTGTGGAATTAGATACTGGGCTGAGTTCCATTTAAAAATCCTGATATTTTGCTGATTAATATTCTGGAAATTCAACTGGCATTCCTGTTGATTTAAATGCTTATAAAGCAACAGACAAAGTCCTAAAAAAGCCCCATCAATTATCGGCACAGCTTGTAAATCAATTGTTACATTTTTCTTTTTTGAAACACATTCTTTAAAAGCCGGCCTTAACGCGGCAATTGTCTTATCAATACAGGTTCCAATCAAATAAATTTTAATCGTATATCTGTCTTCTTCAGTATTAATAACAACGGGTTTGCTTTCATTTAACTTTTTTTGATTTAAACGTATCCAAATGGCATAAGGAATCACGTTGTTCAAGAGCAATTTTGCAAACCGTAAACCATCGAAAAAATAGCGTTTCCATAATAAGGGCTCTTCCAGAATACGCCATAACCATTCCAGTCCGACACGCTGCATCCAGACCGGCGCACGCTTTACCGTGCCGGCAAAAAAGTTAATAACCGCTCCCAAATGACTGATCACCGGTGCCTTTAATTGATGCCTGTTTCTCTCAATCCAGGCCTGCCCTTTCTTAGCGCCTAAAGAAACAATCAGAAAATCAATCTCATGCTGGTTGATTTCATCAATAATATCACTGGTACTCATTTCTTCGATCGAGCCAAACCCAGGACAATAATGCCCTACGGCCTGTAAGCCTGCATTAGCCTGATTAATGATCTGACAGGCCTTCTCACCGACCCCAGGCTCTCCGCCCAAAAAAAACACGCGTATAGGAGGCGTGTTTTTTTCAGCAAACAACGCTTCTATCAACCCAGAGCCTGCTACACGTTCCGGCAATGGAATTTTTAGCAATCTGGACATCCAAATCAACGGCATGCCATCGGCGACAGATAAATCGCTGTTAATAACTGACTCACGAAATGCCCTGTCTGATTGCGCTCCTATCAAAAAATTGAGATTGGGCGTCGATAAAAAACAAGGCTGCTGTTCTATTATTGCTTTCTTTACATAATCAACAGCTTTCGTCATACCCAAGGAATCAAAGGGCAATCCGCAAACACACCACACAGGCCTGGAAAAATTCATATTACAGCTCTCCGCCACCGTCACGCTCCGTCCGCACCCAGTCTTTCTGACGTCCCGAGATAAATGAAAAATAAACAGACAACTTGGAAGCAATATAGATGGGCACTGCGCACAGATCGGCAAGACTTAACAATGCCCGACCTTCCCGCCACCAAACAACAAGAATCGTAAGTGCAAACAGAACAAAACTGACCAGCAGTAATCCGACTGGCAACAACCAATTAGTAATTGCATAAAAGATTGATAACAGCCCGATTCCACCCAACGAAAGCAAAACCAGCAATGCCAGCGGAGGAACGGCAACATCCAAGGCCATGGCCAAAAATTTCAAGTTACGATCAATAACTGCCTGTTTAATAAGCAGGGGAACTTGTTCAATGATAGTCATCAAATGACCGTGTTCCCAACGCGTGCGCTGTGTTTTTTGAGCCGATTGCTGCTCAGGGAAATAACTGAATACCTCAGCATTTTGACACAACCGAGGCGGATAACCTTTCAGCGTTAAATCAATGCCCAACTGCATGTCCTCGACAATATGGCCATGAGCCAGATTGACCTGATTCATAAGATGCCAGGGGAAAGCCATGCCCGTGCCTGTCAACGTAACCGGCAGATTTAACAGCGAAACCGCAAGCGGGCGGATTTTATTTTTTACCAGCCAGGCAAAACCGGCAATGCGTTGTTTAAAAGATGCTTTTTCCGGCAAGCACATCATATAAATTGCCTGAACTGGTAAATCCAAAGTTAAGCATCTATGCACGAGCTTTTCTATAGCTAACGGTTTCAGTTCACAATCCGCATCCAGTACCACTAAAACATCAATTTCCGATTGATTTTTTAAGAACTGAATACCAAAATCCAAGGCATAACCCTTACCTCTCAACTCATTATCCTTTCTTTCTAATACAGTGACATTAAACTGACGGGCAATTTCAGCTGTGTTATCTGTACAATTATCAGCCACCACGATAATTCTAGGGTAGCCTTTAGAAGTATCTTCTTTCTCAAGATTATCACGTATGGAAAAGGCATTTTCGGAATCACTAAGAACTTCAGCTGATGAAATAGCAAATTGTTCAATCAATCTCCTCAAGGTTTTGGCAATCACCGCCGCCTCATTATGCGCTGGAATTAATACAGTGGCTTTAGATAAATTGGTTTGAATAAGCTGATGATCATCTTGCTTTTTACCAGCAAACAGAGCAATCCAGCATTCACTAATCACAATCCATAACGGCAATGCTAATAAGAATGTTATAAATGCCGCTAAAAAGTTAATTACCTGCATCGCTGCGATCCATTTCAGTGACTTCTCTAAAATATCCAGCCAACTTCTCCACCTCCCTGACAATATGATGCTCTCTTGCAACAGATTCATAAGCCTTGGAGCCCATTGCTAACAAAGTCTCATCATCCGCATCCAGCAATTGCCGCATGGCCGAAATCAGCTGTTCAACATCACCAGCAGGAACCAACCAGCCATTCTCCCCATGCTGAACCAATTCGGGTATTCCCGCCACATAAGTCGATATGACCGGTTTTTTAAGCGCCATCGCTTCCATAATAACAACCGGCAAACCTTCCGCGAAACTGGGCAAAACCATCCCACGCGATGATGATATCAACTCCCTAACCTGCTCGTTGCTTACCCAACCTGTAATGTTGACGATATCAGTCAAGCCGTAGGATTCGATGCGTTGCTCCAACTCACTTCGCATTGGGCCATCCCCCGCCAGCACGAGGCTAAAAGAATAACCTGCATCAGCCAGAGCTTTTGCTGCTTCCAGCAATAACAACTGCCCTTTCTGCTCGCACAGACGTCCAACACAAACCAACTGATCTGAGACTGTAAAAACTTGAGATTCTTTATTGTCCCAAAAAACCTCATCAAGCCCACAATGCACAACCTTGACTTTCGGCCATTGCTCCATTGGAACCCAGCGGAACAACTGGCTGCGCCCGTAAGAACTGATAGCTACTACAAAACGGCAATGCTCAATCTTCTCTTTTAAAGCGAGAAACTCAGGCTTATCAAATTCTTCAGGACCGTGTACCGTAAAGCTGTAACCCGGGCCACCCAACAGATGCGCCAGCATCACCACCATGGTGGAATTAGTGCCAAAATGCGCATGCACATGGTCAACATTGGCTTTTTTAAGCCATCTAAACAACAAGCAGGCTTCGACAAAATAAATCAAATGCCTGAAGACACCACGATCAGACCTTAAACCCAACCTCAGCGCAGTGAACAATGATTTGAGAAAAGCTCTTGGTTGCCTTAACAAACAAGAACCCAAAGCAAGCAAAAAATCTCCAGCTGGAGCGGAAAGAATATAATGCGTTCTGCCCAGCTCAGACTGATCAAATTTATCCACTAGTTCTTCGGGATTTGTTCTCAATGCAAAACGGAGAACAGATACATTCAATACTTCAAGTGCCTGTATCTCACGTCGGATGAAACTATGACTGACTTTGGGGTATTGATTAATAAAGTAAGCTACACGCAAGAGAGCATCCTAAAAAAGATTAACTAATATGAATATTAAGAATAATTACGCAAGAAAACGACTATGTATGAAGCCAATTTTGTGCATAAAAAACAAGTACATCTTCAAGTAACTCTTCTCTCGACCGACCCATAACATGCTTCCATTAGTCAGTAGATACGATGCAAGTAATTGGATCCGATGGATGCAAGATTGACAATCTAAATGAAGCTAAACTTGACTAATAGCCTAATCCAGCGCATCCATGACATTCATCCTCTGACGGAAGGTATTAGTAAGCACCTAAGCAAAATTAATCCGGTATTTTCTACCGAAATTTTCGAATATATCGCTCAACGCTGAGCACATTGAATCAAAACAATGGTATGCAGCCCAAGGAAGCCATTCGTATTTAATTTTCTTCCATAAAATTTCTATCGGGTTCAGTTCTGAAGAATATGCAGGCAGAAACCAGGCCCAAACACGCTGCCCCAACCACTCCCAGCTTGCTTCTTTCGCTGCTTTACGGTGTACAGTAGCATTGTCCATGACGACGATGGTTAATTTTTCAGGAAGGCGCAAACGGACAAAATTATTCATTGCCGCGACAATTTCCCGATGCGTCACTGAACCATCCACTGCATGGAAATAGGCCTCATTATTCCTAGTCATAAAACCGATAACATTTGTACGACCAAACACATGAGCAGGCAGACATAAGGTTTCGCCGCGCGGTTGCCAAGCATAAGGCACGCAAGATCGTGAACTAAATCCACTTTCATCTAGTTAAAACACATCAAGCTCGCCCGCTAATTCACGTTCATGGAAGGCTGCCAATATCTGTTTTCCCTCTAAAAATCCAGATTGATCTCGCTTAGCCCTCAAGCTACGGCGGCAACGCTTCCACCCCAAACCTTTTTCTTTCAGCCAGCGCGTAGTGTATCCTGTGCGCTCCTGAAATTTCTTCCTCAATAGCCGAAGTTGGTGAGGAGCTTCTTTAATCGCTTCACATAACCATTCACGGTCTTCATTCGGGCCTTTTCGCGGTCGACCTGGGTGTTCTTGATCGCGAAGACCCGATAATCCGAGTTGTTCCCATGCTCTGAGCCATCCAGATACCGTGTCCCGATCCACATCAAAAATATCCGCTATTTGTGCCAGGCTATATCGCTTACTGCTCAAAATAACTGCATGAGCGCGTTGTCGGAAACGAGGCCAAGGAGCATACCGGAACACATCCAATAAGGTAAGTTGCCTGGCTTTGCTTAACCCCTTCACAAACTTCATTTAGCCCTCTAATACAGAAATTATAGAGCCTCAATTTTACCCGGTTTTTTACGGCTAACTACTTAAGAGGGATTAAACTATTAATTCTATTTTCTTATCCAAAACTTTTAAGAGGATAAAGTATTTGTCGAACTTATTACCCTTGCGGGATTGCCACAAACTGTCTTATTAGCTAACACATCCTTTAGTACAACTGACATAGCGCCTATTTTAACATTATCTTCGATATGTACGTTGCCTAAAACCTGTGCATACGCACCTAACTCAACGTTATTTCCAATAATTGGTGCCATGTCATCATTATATCTATTACCAATAGTAACACCTTGGCGCAATATGCAATCTCTTCCTATCTTTGCATTCTTATGTATAAAAATATTTCCAAAATGATAAATCCTTAATCCACTACCAATTTCTGCAGACTTAGGAATACTAACTCCAATTAATATTTCTATTATATGAAAAATAAGCCAATAAATTTTTAAATGAATATTTTTCAGTATTCCATCAGACATATTATCAACCGACTGACCATACCGATACCAAGCAATAGCAACAATAGAAACCTCTTTTAGCCATGGTCTAGGAGGATATTTGCTTAAGTCCGCTTTCCATGCTTGCTCGATTTCTTTTTTCCGAATTTCACTAAATTCATTCATAAGTTTATTTTTAGCTATTAGCTTTGTATTCAATAATAACCTGTTTTCTATTAAAAATTTTATTATTTATTAGAAATTTTAAAATCCCTTGAGTTTGTGGGAATTTTGCTAAAACACAAAAATAAGCATAAATAAACTTATCATAAACAGATAATTCTTCAATTTTATTATTTATTAAAATTCGCGTTACTTGAATTGGATATAAAGCCAATAAAATTAAACTATAATTCGTCCATAGCAACCCACATAAAATAATAAAGGGAATAGATGCACCCCAAACTAGAGCACTTCTATACTGTTTACCCCATCCACCCCAATCCGCAGCATTGGCATACCCAAAGCCAACTTTTGTGCTTCTTTTCCACCATTGAGAAAAATATAGCATGGCTGAATCATGCGTCCCCATTTCACATGGTAAACAATATATTTTCCAACCCTCGTTTCGAATTCTGAAGTACAATTCAGGGTCTGCTCCAGCTATTAAATCCTCATTAAAGCCTGATAATGACTCAAACACTGATCTACGAATTGTCGCGATACCGCCGCATTTATCAATTTCACCAGGACTTGTAAACCAATCCATATCGCAAAGTCGCATATAAACTGAGTTATTCCTAAATTTTTCTCTCAATCGGCCACAAACGACAGCCCATTCTTGATTCATATCAAGTGCTAAAACAGCTTGTTCAAGCCAATCTTTATCCAGCTCACAATCAGCATCAATAAAATGTATATAATCGATATTAGGCTTCTTATCCAAAAGCAATTTGAACCCCTCATTTCTTGCTCTGGAAGCATTAATCGGTTTTGTTTTATCTAATATTAATGTTGGAATATTATATTGTTGTGCGTTATACACACTATTATCGGTAGATTGGGAATCGACGTAAACAACTGGAACACCCGATTGTAAAACTGATTTAAGACATAAAACTAAACGTTTACCCTCATTACGGCCAATTATTACTATACCTATTCTGTCTTTAAGCGTCATTGTTCTATCGCAAAGTAAATTATCTTCCAAGCTTATCTAATACGCGGAAGTCGAATTTTGATAAGCTGCCTATCCAAATATCTTTCCACGTATTAGGATGTACAACCGGCTGTTTTCTTTCAATAAATTCTCTAAGTAAAGAAATCCCTCTACCTAAGATCCATAACACGTTAGCAGCAAACAATCCTGACCTGCCATAATATTTCAAAAAATAGCGGCTCCTAGACATGTAGTAATAAGCTGGTAATCGCACAATTTTTTTACTATTTGAATAACCCTGATTCAAATGCACCACACGAGCAAGAGGCCAATATAGTATTTTCCATCCAGCATTTCTTGCTCTTCTACAATAATCGTTATCTTCCCTATACATAAAGTAACCGTCATCCATTAAGCCGATATCATCAATGACTTTTGCCTGGATCAAAACACATGCAAAACTTATCCATTCAGGAGTGGCTGGACTACTGCAAATTGGCATAGCAACTTCATGTATATCAAAATATTTTAATGTCTTAGACAGAATTCCTGTCGATGCAGCTTTTAAGAATTCATTCCAAGGAGTTAAGTTATAAAAACAACTTGTCTGCGGTTGCCCATCACTCCATTCAAGTTTAGGACCAATAATCCCAGCTCCTGGATTAGCCTCTGCAGCGTTCAATAACTCATTAATTGCATTATCACGAACAAACGCATCACTGTTTAACAATAAATAGTATTTTGCTTTCGCTGACTGTATACCTAGGTTATTGCCTGCCGAGAATCCGCCGTTAACTTCAGATGGGATAACATTTACCCAAGAGGTCCATTGTTTGGATTCAACGAAATTTAAAATCTCAGCAACGGAGTTATCTTGAGATTTGTTATCAACAACGACAGCTCTGTCGCAACTTTTATCTATCTGTCCAGCTAACGAGGTAAGTGCGTAACATACAAGCTGAGGGGTTTTATAGTTAATAATAATTACTACTAAACGCAATTGACTATCGTCCATAATTATCCTTTGTTAACAATTTTTGCTGGTATCCCAACCACAGTACAGCCTTCTGGCACACTTTCAATAACCACCGCATTCGCTCCTATACGAACGTGATCACCAATTATAATATCCCCTAAAATTTTCGCTCCAGCACCAATATCAACATGTCCACCGATAGATGGAATACCACCATCTCTAGAGCCAATTGTGACTTGCTGAAATATTAAGCAGTTGGGACCTATTTTAGCCTGAGGATGAATAACTATCCCATTAGGGTGTGTAATTAAAAGTCCTCCGCCTAAATTTGAATTCAAAGGAATATCAGCGCCCGATATTACACTCCATAAACGATGCTGCAAAACTGCTATCTTGCCAATTATTCGAAAAATTAGACCTGTTTTATCTTGAACGTGTTGATACCGACGAATAGATGCCAATAATTTTCTTCCTGGATCCCAAAAACCTCGACATTCCTCTCGCCCCCAATCAGGTATTGTTGAAGAAACTTTACTCTCTTTCATAATTATATATTCTGAATAAATCTATCAAAATATCTCTTTCATATAGTTATAAGTATCTAAAAATATTACTCCAGAAAAATAGCCTACAGCCGAAATAGGTATATATTTTATTTCTTTGAACCATGAAATAATTTTATATTTTGAAAAAAACCATAGAATAATTGGCATTTCAAACAAAGGATTAACCGCAATAGCCCATATTGCACCTTCTATACCATAATAATTATAGCCTGATGGGATCATGCACAACAATACAACCGTTCTTAATGTAATTGCATATGTACCTATTTTAGGATTACCCATTGATAATAACAATGTACTACCAAGCCGAAAACCAGAGCCAATAATAGTAATTGCTAATATCTGCAACATCCAACCAGCTGATTGATATCTATCATCATATAATATTTCTATTATCAAAGGCGCAGTTACATATAGTAACCCTACAATAAAAAATATCGCAATATCTAGCTTCTGTCGAATACCATAATAGATATTTACAACTTTTTCTCTTTCTTCCCGATTAACCTTGCTAAGTAAAGGGTACCAGACATTAAATGTTAAGCTTTCGAGTAAATCCTTCATCGAAGTTGCTAAAAAATAAGCTACCGTATAAAACCCAAGCTGTTCAGCAGAGATAACGCCACCAAGAATCATACGATCGCCATTGAGTCCAACAAAGGTAACCATTGCTGATATAGACAACCATTTGCCAAAATGAAGAAACTCATTAACTATTTTTTTATCCCAATAAAAATAGTTGCTACTTCCAACCAAAACAAAATGTGAAAGTACAGTTTTAAGAAATGCACTGACAATAGTACCAACAACCAAAGCCCATACATCTTTGTAGACCCATGCCCACACAATCATTACTACTAATCCTACAAATTGTGAGAACAAATCCAACAAACTAAGCCGCCCTAGCATCATATTTCTCTGGGCCAGCCAAATTCTTGTCGATTCAAATCCTGTTATAAATGCTACCACACCAGTAACCGCTAGCAATGAAGGTAGTCGACTATCGCTATATATTGAATCAGGCGGTATCATCCCTTTATCTGTCAAGAAAAATAATAGCCACCCAATAAAAGAAATTACCCCCCAAAGTATTACGCCTCGAATAACCTGTATAGTCCAAGCAGTGTTTAGGACATCAGGACTCTCTCCATTTTCGTGCCTAATGATATTGACTTTAAGGCCAATTTCACTGCACATATAAACACCAACGCGAACTACAGTAACAATTGCCATTAAACCAAATAGTTCTGGCAATAATAACCGCGTTAGAATGAGATTGGAAAAAAACCTTAACAACTGTGAAACTACGAAGTTTATAATTGTCCAAAATGAGGCTCGTGCAGAATTACTTTTCAAAGAATAGCTTTTTTTTGTCTTCATATTGACTAAGAATCGAGTGTAGAGCCTATTTATTGTAAGCAATGTTCATTGGTAATAACTATCGAGCTATCTCTGCACCCTTTCTACCGTGGTTTGACTCGACAAAGTGTCCAGTCATAGACCATGCTCTCTGATAGAGCATCTTCAACACCCACACTACTTTTTCACCAATATGAAAAATCATAATTCAATGAGACGGAACTGCAATCGCACCGACTTGCACACGTATCTCATAAAGTTCATTGAAAGAAATTGCGTGCGCATTGGACATACTAACCATTGCCAAATAAATCGAATGCAATAACCTTGTGCCCGAGAGCCTCAAACAATTGCCTGACAGAAACTCTGCTTCAATAAGCTCAATCCTGAGCCGATGCAGGCATGGGGGTGACGGATATCAAGTTGGCAGTGAATTGGCTCAAATCATAAGCAGCATGTTCAGCATAAATTTTAAATCCAGATATGCAAAATTTATCCTCAATTGGCTCGCTGCTGACGGCAATCGATTGATAATTTCTCTGTCGAAAAGTTTTCGCTGCCATGCACAGCGCCAGGAGTAAAATCCAACTCTCAGCAATCAATAAACCATGCCGAACATGACTGTTAATGACTAAAAAAATTTGGCAATTATAAATAGAGATCAACAAGATTCCGCATCCCAATTAACACCAATAAAAAAGTCAGCAATAGTCGACACAAAGATCATTTCGATATGAAATAACAGAAAAAAGACTAAGAACATACTCCTACAGCGGAAAATTCGTTTGTGTTCAATATATATATTATTCATTACAATAACGCGCTGCTTGACCGCATGTATTCCCGATACTTTTGCAAAAGTGCTTCGGAACGCCCGAGCAATATACCTACCAATAACCATACCCAAGGCGATAATGACGAATTGGGTAACTGATCAATGATAACTAAACTAGCTAACAATGCATGGGCCGCCAGCATTATTAATTCCTGCCGGGACTTAACTAATTTTGAGACCGATACAGCACTAAATATCGGAATAGCTAGTAAGCCAAATTCAGCGATAAATCCAAGCCAGCCGAATTGACCAAAGGTTATAATCCACCGACCATCTGTGACTGATTCATCTTTACCGTTTTCCTGGTTATAAACCCGATTGCGCCCCCAACTTCCCCAGCCAAAGAAAAATCGCTGCTGACCATGTTCTAACAACTTGTGTTCATTATCAAACCGAAAACCCAGTGACTGGGCACGATCTGCATCGACGGAAGCTGCCCATTCTATAAGGGCCTGATGCGGAAAAATGTTCATGATCGACATCGTAGGGTAAAGCAAAGCTATCAATACTAAAAATGTCGCGATACGCAACTGATTTTTAATGCTAGCTAGCTTTATAAGCAGGAGCGCGGCAAAGCCATACATAGTTGACGCTACACTTTTACACAGTATCAATACTAATAATAGGTAATAAGCCACACCTGCCGATGAAAACTGGCGTATTTTGTCTTTCAGTTGCCAGATCACCACTGCCGAAGTTAAGGTTATAGCGGCAAAAAACGCCACCCGTAGGCCATGCCCTATAAATACAACAGGTCGATAACCACCATATCTCATTTGTTGTCCGAAACTATGTGGAAAATAACCGTAGACCCAGGTATGTAACTGTGGACTCATGCGCACTTCAAACAGCATCAGCACTGAATATCCTAATCCGGCCAAAGCCAGCGCTTTAAACATTAACAGTTGATTATCGCAAGTCTTAAATAATTGTCTTCCAATAAAAAATGGGATGATAATAATAAACTGATTAACCATTGCCGAGAGCGCATCATAGCTTGTCATCCCTGGCAAAAACCGTCCACCTATAAAAATAGCATCGCTGTTTAATTCGGCCGTAATAAAAGGCTCAATTATGAATAAAATTACCAGCCATTTTACCCAACCGCGTCCACTCAGGATTGAAACGCGTCGTTTTGTCACAAACCAGCAGCCCAGAAAAGCTGATAAAACAGGAATTGAATTTTTATCGAACGGTGGAATCATCGGCAAATCGACTGACGTACCGACGGGCAAGAACATAAATCCACCTAACAGTGTCCATAAAGTCGCTGCCTGTACTGTTTTAGTACGGTATAGCCTAATAGAAATCAATGGCCATAGAGCTAGTGTTGTATAGGCAAACCAGTTACCCATTTATAATTATTCCATTTTCAAACAATTTTTTGACCCGCCGGGCGCAGTAAGTGACGCGAGACCTTGCAAGGTTTAACGAACAAAACCTATGTACAGCAAGAGATTTAACTGCTTAAGCTCACGATAAGACAGACAAGAGTTTGTTGAATAGTCGAACCATGAACACAAGCTGTTTTCTGAAGTTCAAAATATAATTTTTAAGCATGACTTATTACTAGTTTATTTGCAATAAAAGGCATTGTTGCTTAAAATTTGTTGAACTGCTAGGTATTTAGGTGCCTGATTTGGACTCTGTCCCATGTATTCAAGCAATCCCCACGTTCCCCACTTACTTGGTTTACCAGTTGTCGCAAACCAAGTTAATAAATCACCCCCAACTTTTACCCAATTATCATAAAATGCTAAATAAAGATCTTTCATTTTTGGATTTCTATTGATTCTTATCAGCTTCTCAGTAAGTTCATTATTGTCTAGCAGTATTCCATAATCGGGATGTTGTCCAACTGCAACAAGATGCTGACCTGCTTCATATGCAATTAAGTCCAGGTTGTATTTATCAGCTACATTTTTTTGTAGCTCTAAATAAGACTTGGTTTTTGGTATGCTTACTGTTTCCAAATATTCAAGAATTTCATCATCCGTCATCTCCATGGTTTTAGTGACCATATCTGGAGAGCCTAGCTCATTCCCAAAGTAATATCCGACTGCCAATGCATCTGCATGTCCTGCCAATCCTGGTGTTGCAAGGATTTGTTCCGATACCCATGAATTCACAAACTGTGTTGAGACAACTCTAATCAGTCGCTCTGTACCACCGAATACATCTTCCCAAATTTTGAATAATTCAAGGGAACGTTTACCATACTCAGCATAACGTGTTGTATTATTCTGCTTGGCTAATGCGGTAAGATATTGAGCCTGTGGGAACCTACTGTTCCATGCCTCATTGGTATATTCAATATAGATTTTCAAATTCGGCTTTAGATTGTCTCTGACATACAGAGCCATGTTTCTAAAGTAATCATCATCTGCCATATGAGGTGCGAGCAACCAGGGATTGGTATCTGTTTCATTGGCTATTTGTATAATATCTTCTATGGAACTACTGCCTGCACCCAAAGAGCCCTGTTTCTTCCGATCTTGCCATTTAACTTCTTTAGAATGATTAGTATCTTGTAGATCAAGATACCTCATTACACTTACGCCTTTCCATTGATTGATAAATACATCTCTGACTGTCTTGTTCTGATAATTCTCTTCGTTCTCCTTTGGTATAAATCTTATATTTCTTAAATGATCATCTGCTTTTGTAGATTTTTGAACTAAGCCCAATCTGCCTTTTGCCAATTCGACTTCTATTCTCCCACGTTTTTTACTTATTATTCTGGGTTTGTTTAAATTAAAATCCAGCTCACCTTCGCCATCATATAGAAGAATATATCGACTATCCGTAGAAGAACGCCCCCATTCATCATCATGAATAATGGTTTGCGCAGAACCTTGATCAACAGTTTTCAAATATCCATTTTCATCAAAGTCTAAAGGTATATTTTCCCATGATGATCTCCATGGTCTAATCCAACCCATAGACATTTTCGCTAAATCAACGTATGGCATTCCTACAGAGTAGTAATTAATTCCTTCTATATTAATACCTATACTGGATTGGCATTTAGAAGCAACTGGTAAAGATGCGGTTGACAAAGAAGTACCAGGCAAATCACCGGCATTAGCCCATACAACACCCACCCCCCATAAGGCGACCGTAGCTATGATTTTTAACCTATACAACATAATTGATTCCTCTTTAATTTTTAACTGTTCACTCAGAAGATGACTATAAATTTAAATACGCGACGAAATATAAGCTCATAACTATTCATGTATTTCGACTATTAACTCAATGCGAAAAGCTTACTTGCATTTATGGCAAACTTGCCTAACACACAAGTCGTCATTTCTGGAGAAATTGTTGGAGCCATAGCCCATGTGGTGAATCAGTGTTTTCAAATAAATTTTATATCACTATTGATGATACTAAAAATCAGCCTATCAGCCGGCACATCAGACTTTTATATAGGATAGGATAATATAATGTTTATTATGCACTAGCCGTTATGGATATAAGGTTATTTGCTTCTCAATTTGCTATAAATTGATACGATCTCCCTACCTTTCTCCCGCCAGTCATATTCATTTAGAGCTTTTAATCTTGCCTGCTTAGCAAACTCTAATCGCGTATCTTGATTTTCGGCCAGTTTTTCCATATTTCCAGCAAATTTGCTTATAAATGCTTCCTTTTCAGTTAATGCTACTTTGACGCCAATCTTCTCAGTAATTAATTCGCTTGGGCCCCATGGTCCGGAACAATGCAGGGTAACCCGGAAGCCATTGCTTCAACAATAACATTACCCCCCAACTTCTCGAATAGTTGGAAAAACAAAAACGTCAGATTTACCTATACTTTCTGCAATCTCATTTTGCCCCAACCAATCAGTAAACTGAACACAATGAGTTAACCCATGCTCATCAAACAATGTTTGCAATCTATTACAACGACTAACTATGCAATAATTACGCAAAGTATTCAGCGATTAAAAAATATCCAAGCCATTTGCACTAACCCTAATAAAATCTGGCTTTTGAAATAACTAATAATACCCCTGATGATCAGGCATGGTTTCCGATTTATTTAATACCGTTCCCAACAATTGAGTACCAGACAGCATCCGCAATGCTTTAGTGACTTCTTCGGGCGTATTGCCGCCTTCTTCAACCACCAGTAACGCCGCATCGAAATAGTCCATGCTGACCAAAACATCATCAGTGACCAGGACGGGTGGCAAATCAAATATTATAATTCTTGATTCGTAGTGGTTTTTTATATCGTTGATCAGACTCTTCATTCTGGGGCCTGACAACATTTCTGAAGATCCTGTTACCTGCCCTTTGCCTGGCAGCAGTACTAGACGCTCAAATCCAGGATTAACCAGGATATCGGATAAGGGGATATCGCTTTCTAAGTTCTTAATACCACTCAACCAGTAGCCTTCTGGATTAACCAGGATATCGGATAAAGGTATATCGGACGTGAGGTAATCGCTCAGGCCCTGCTCGACTTGCAGATCAAAATACCAGTGAATTTTGGGAAATCTTAAATCGAGATCGACAAGCAGGACTGTCTGATTGACTTCCATAGACATCGCGATGGCCAGATTAGCGGCAATCATCGATTTTCCTGCACCTTGCGTCGGAGCAGTTATGGCAAAACTGTTCCAGTTGTTTTCCCGCAATTGTTTGAGGACTTTTGTACGCAGCATCCGAAACACTTCCGCTACCGGGTCATGTTTCAGCATGGAGACTACTCTGCGCTCCTTCAACACCTCCTGATTGGCGGCATGTACTTTGGTTTTCGCATAGACAATAGCTTGCTCATCGGGAAATTTTTTTGTTTTCTGAGTGGCGACCTTGACCTCGGGTTGTTTAGATTTTCTATATTTATCTAAAGCTTGCTGTATGTGTTCCAACTTTATTGCCCCATGTTCACTGTTTGCTCGTTTATTCTGGAATTCTACATCCACGCTCATCTTATGCTTGAGAATATAGATGTAATTACATAAGTGTAGCCTTTTATCGCTATAAAGCCTTAGATAATAGGCTTAAACACTGATGCCCTAAACACTTGTGCTACTTTTTATCTTGCTTGCCTCTTTGAGCGCTTACCGCTGCTTTTGAACCTTTCCTTGCCAAAGACGATACAAGTGTTCGAGTTTATGCGGACCCACTTACACTACCTAACTAGTGCAGATATTCCATGCTGTCTCGGGTCGAATAAATTCGACCTTACATTTAGTGATCCAATTTGAATAATCATCGTATCAACGACACTTATTAAGCCGACATAAATTCAACTAAACGTATAATATCAGTTAAAACAGTACTGCTCCTTATCTTCCCTAGATATTCCACACCGGATAATTATTGTAATTTCTTATTGTTAAAAGCTTTTTAAACGATTTTTATTTAAATAGTTGATTATAAATTCCAACTATATAATCAGTTATGAAATCACTATTATAATTTACTAATGTTACGCATGGGCTTTATTTTATTCTGGCTGCGCGCTGACGACAGGTTGTGAGATCGATCTCACAGCAGAACTCGTCGCATGACTAGTGATGCGTACGCGTAGGTGCGAATTTACTTGTGCCCCTTGCGGGTATTCGTACTATTTATTAATGCCCATAACTCGGGAAAGCGTTTCGGGTCGAATGAATTCGACCCTACAGTTGAATTCAAACCACCGTCGCCTGACGGTACTTTTTAAATCCGTCTCAATCCAACTGATGCGTAATACCAGTGATTTATATAAGCCCCAAGCGGTTCCAGGTTTTGTACCATAAAATATCAAGCGGCATATAAAGCATGTGTACTGATACTATCATGCCCAGCAGTAATACGCCTGCTATTATGCTGAAATTGATAATGTTTCTTCTGGTTCGATCGATGTCTTCCTGACTTTTAATATAGGGCACCACGACTAGTGGTTCCGCACCGACAATATGCGCCAAGGAACGGTGACCTCTGATGCTATCGTCCATCGTTTCTCTCAGAAGACCCGCTCCAAAACCGCCCCCTATCGAAGCTATAAAACCTATGAATAATAGTTTCAACCGGTTAGGTTTGATGGGTTTATTCGGCAGAAGCGGCGGTTCTATCAAGCTGAATTTTTCAGCCTTTTGCTCTTCTTCCAGCGTCTGCGCCAATTTGGCCTCAAGCTGTTTTGCCTTGAGTTCATTGTATTTAGCCTTGTTGTTATCCAGATCTCTCATCAATTCATAATAACCGCGTTCAACCTGATGAGTTTGTGATATGTTGATTTCCAACGCTTTTAATTTTTCCTGCAATTCGGCCCGGTGTATTCTAATGCTTGCCAGTTCAACTTCAGCCACATCAATTTCACTCTTAATTTGCAAAAGCGTTGGATCACTAATAGTTTGATTCGCCCGCTTTTTTGCAGCGGATAGACTCTGCGGGCCTGTCAACTCGGCAACCTTGCGCTGAGCAGCCTTGACATCAGGATGGTTATCGGAATATTGCTGACGTAATTCTACCAACTCCTGTTTCGCTTCCTGCAATTTACTATCTACCTCTGACTGCTCAGGATTTTCTCCTGATTCAAGGATCTCGACTTGCCGTTTAACTCGCATGACATCCGGATGATTGGCCGAATACTTACTTAGTAAGCGTGCCTGTTCCAGTTTTAATTCTGCAAGGGATTTCGGCGCGCTTCCATCGGAAGCCGATGGAAGCGCGCCTTGGCTGGCTACGACCATTTGCGATCTTAAGCTGATTTTTCGCTCATCAAGCATCTTTTCTCGCAAATCCAATTGCTGAATTTCACTTTCTATACGGCTGACTGTTGATAAATTGACCGGCAATAATTCGGGCAAGCTATCCCTGTATTTTTCTTTATATTCAGCCAGTTCATTCTCAATCTTCTGAATGTCAATTTTGAATTTCTGCGTTTCTTCTTCCAGAAACGCGGTTGTTTCTTCAGCCCGCTCTGTCCTGGCACGAACGTTTTCATTTAAAAACAGGGTAACCAGTTCATTGGTTACTTTTTGTGCCTGCAATGGGTCTTTATCATCAAATGATAATTTGAATGCGAGCGTTGCCTTGCTGAGTCTCCCTTGATTAATTACGTCGGCATTAACAAGCTCCAAGTGAGCATTCATCCGGAATTCTTCCGCCAGTTCCGCTGACGTCAATTTTTTCTTTTGCTTCGGATACAGATCGAATTTGTCAATGATTTTTGTTAAATTCTCGGTCGTCATAACCCGTTGCTGAATCAGGTTGATACGCTCATCAGCATAACTGGTAACGGTTGATTTAACCAGATCGGTTGGAATTTGTTGCTGCTCAATCAGAATGGTAGCTTGGGATTGATAAACTGGAGGTAGAATCAATGTAACCACTACACTGGCAAACAATAATAAGAGCGCAGTGACGGCAATCAGGTACTTTCGTCTGCGCGCTATCAGCAGGTAATCTTTCAGGGTTTTAACGTTTTCTTCCATTACAATCTCTATCTTGAAATACTTAAACCGGGCCAGTTGTAATTAATGGTCAACATGAATATATTTGAGTCCGCTGTGCTGTCCGGGTTTTTTCTGTCCTGGTTTCTGTAGGCGTAAGATGCCGATAATAACCAGTCCTGGGTCAATTCCCAGTTAATATTAGGTGAAACCCATATATTTGTTCGGCTCTGCCCAAATCCACCATTAATACCACTGACTGAATCCGTCTCCCGATAACTGGTTGTCAACCCGCTGGAAAGCCTTTCGGTTATTTGATATAAAAAATCAAGGCTGACCAGGGTTTGCTCGGTTAATTGCCCTTGGCCTGAAGGAACCAGCGATCGGCTTAAGCCGAAATTTGACGACAGACTTTCTCCTTTGTAGTGCACACCGATATCTGTCAGGAAACCTGCCGATGTGTCCTGACTTGCCGCCGTCAATAGCCCGGGAATGATTACTGTATCTATGTTTGTGTCCGTGATTCGTCCGCCGATGGTGCCGTTGAATTGCCATTCTTCCGATAATTGATAGGACGATGTCAGGTTTACCCCATAACTGTTGCTTTCCGAGTTTATTTGCCCTGTCGAATTGTAATTCGAATAAAATGCGGAAATGGACTGCGAAAATAATTCACTCCACTGCCGTTGCCAGCCCACATTAATCGACTTAACTTCGTTGTCACTAAAACTATTAATGACATTATCGTTATCACCAGAACCAGGGCTGGAATAGGTTGATTTTGAGTAGGTCGCTGAACTGATCAGGCTGTCCAGTTCGGTGAATCTGTATGAATAAGTCGGCGTGACTGTCAGGTTGTTGCGTCTTGCATTGGTTGCAAAATTACCAGTGTCCTGCTCTGCAAAATTCTGGCTGGGCACGACAGAATAACTCGCACTTACCCCCGTAAGGCTGCGTTCGGTCCTGTACTCGGTGCTTAAGCCATAGTCCTGTGGATTCTGATCGAGCTCTTCTATGTCAGTATAATGCTGGACACCATAACTGGCTCTACCTTGCACATCCCACACTTCTGTCTTACGGGCAAAATTCAGCGTAGGCGTTAAATAGTAAACGAGGGACCCTTCCGGGTTTTCGGATAACATTTTGACATTGTCGTTATAAGATAACGACTGATTGACAATGCCATCAACTATCCATTCTGCGGCATCAAGACTGGAACAGAAAACGCTCGCGCCGACAATCAGCGCAATCCTTTTGCGATGGCCGCGACATTTTCTTCCCTCTTGTTGAGATATGGTTTTCATGTGCTCAATATACTTTTAAACAGAGCGCAATCAGGGCACTACAATTACATCGCCACTCCGCAACAAGTGGTTGTTTTCCAATTTGTCGCCATCTTCTACTTCGCCGTATTTAAATGCGATCGATTCGGATTTGTCGCCATTACGGCGCAAAATGACAATATCGTTAGCCTTCGCAAACGCTGTCAGGCCGCCGGCAAGACTCAACATCTGCATGACATCCATCGGCTGATACATAACGAACTGCCCCGGTTTTTTCACTTGGCCGATGACATAGATGGAATTACCCTCAGCTGACTTGACCGAGATATTGACTACTGGATCGGCAATAAGCTCTGCGAGCCTCTCTTTCAAAATAGACTGTATCTGGCTTATCGATTTGCCGGCAACTGAAATACTTCCCGCTAGCGGAAAACTTATGCTGCCATCGGGTAAAACCCGCACTTCCTTTTGCAAGGCTTCTTCATTCCAGACCGAGATATCAAGGATGTCACCGGAATTAACCGTATATTGGTTAGAGTCGGCATGCGCAGTCTGAAAAAAAATGGAAACTGCCAACAACAAAAAAATTCTCATAAAAAATAACATAATTTTTTACTACTATTCTGTGAAATTAAAAAAAGGGGCACTGAGCCCCTTTTAGTATAATGGAAAAATTAATTTCCTTATGCAACAGATTGTGCTGAATTAGCTTTTGCGACGTGAAAAGCCGACTAAACCCATGATTGCAGAACCGAACAACCAAATAGCAGCTGGCACAGGCACCGCAGAAACACTATCAAGTTTTAATTCGGAAGACAAGCCAGAGTCCCCAACATTAGCTATGCCGAACATTATAGGACCGAAATAAGTCTCTGCAACTGTGTATGAAAATTTATTCCATCCGCTGTTGCCATAATCACCGACTGTGGCGACATCAGATAATTTAAAATATTGATCGCCTACGAAAAACGCGAAATCGTTGTATGGCAAATAATCATTTGCTACAAATTTCCACATAAATTCAATAGTTTCTCCACCAAAGAAATCTGTGGATTGTATTAAGGAGCTATTGCCTGTAATTGAGCCGTAATACTGACCTTCTGGATGATCAGAATCATTTTTGACAGATCCCGTTCCTATTAAAGTCCAATCAGAAAAATCTCCCGTTTCGAATCCAATATTCAATAATGCTGCATTTGCATTTGAAATAGAAAACAGGAACAACAGACCTGCTAAAGATATTTTTTTCATAACAACCTCTGAAACAACAAATTATAAATTAAGTATCATAATTTGCAGCCCGACTATCTTGGTAAACCCACCTAACCAAGACTCGTGGTTTTCCGCCCCTGCTTCACAACAGGTTTAGCCTTTATCTTCCATGAACCGTGCCAACCGGGCGGTTGGTCACGAAATTAACAACTACCGTTCCAATTCGTTGATAGCATCCAGCGGTCAATTGCAACGCGCCAGAAGATAAACATAATAAAAACAGTTATCTATATAACCTTGAACAAAAAATTACTATGTATTTTAAAAAAGGTTTTGACGTTACATAACGATAAAACATTATATCGTCCGGTACGGCAAATAAGACAATTAAGTTATGTTTATGGGCTCTATTCTATAAAAAACTTCTTATTTGTCTATATAATTTTTCACATTTCTTCTATATAATTTTTTACATCTTTCAAATAACATTCTATACCATAGAGCTAATAAGCTTTCGCTCCCAAAAAACCTTTAAAGACAGTCAGTATTACAATTTTAATATCCAGCCACAAAGACCAGTTTCTTATATAGGCCAGATCATATTGTATTCTTTTTTCCATTTTGTCTAAGGTATCCGTTTCTCCCCGATAACCGTTTATCTGTGCGTATCCGGTTATCCCCGGTTTTACTATATGCCTGAGCATGTAGCCTTTTATTTGTCCGCGATACCATTCATTATGCGCTACCGCATGGGGTCTGGGACCAACGATTGACATTTTCCCCTGTAAAACATTAATAAATTGGGGCAATTCATCCAGTGATGTACGTCTTAAGAAAGCGCCCAGTCTTGTTACTCTGGGATCATTCTTTCGAGCTTGTTTAATATTGTTGTCGTCTTCGCTGACAGTCATCGTTCTGAACTTCCAAACGACTATTTCCTCGCCTCCAATTCCGTATCGACGCTGTTTGAATATCACGGCTCCAGGCGAGCTTATTCTGACACTAGCGCTAATGATTAGTAACGGAATTGCAATTAATATTAGAATAATCAGACTGACCACTATATCAAAGGCTCTTTTTATAACGCCATCAACCCCGTAAAAAGGGGTATCACGAATACTTATGACAGGTATACCCTTTATATGATGCAAACTGGATCTTAACAGATCAAACACAAATAAATCAGGGACATAATAAACTGAAACAGTCGAATCCGATAATTGCTCTATCAATTCTTTAATTTTCAGCTCTGTCCGCAAGGGAAGTGTAATATAAACAATATCAATAGCTCCGCCTCTGGCATCTTTAATCAATTGTTGAAAATTACCTTTCAATTTATTTTCGGCTAAGGCGCCTCCATCAATTTCTGTTTCCTGCTCATCATCATAAAAGCCGACAAAATGCAGCCCCATCGATTCTTCTTCGGCAAATATATTTTTTAACTCAACACCTAACCGGTTTGCTCCGACAATCGCTGCCCGGCGGGTATTTCTTCCCTTTTTTCTGATTATGCCGGCAATACTGCTGACAATAATGTGCCAGGAGACTATCTCCACAGGCACCGCCCCAATCCACATCCAAAAATAATATCTGTAAACAGGATCCACCAAGGGGTAAGCCTGATCAATCCCCATTATTACAACCAATACCCAGAACCATGAAAAAAGAATACGCTTTATTTCAGTGTGGATAGATAGCCCTCGGCTTTGCCGATACAACTCGTTAAATTCTGCAAAGATACCGAAAACTACGATCGAAATCAGAAGCCACCAAGTTTGCTTGCGGTCCCACTCAGTAGCGTTGATATCAAGAATGGCCCATAAGGTCAATCCAATAACAATAACGTCCAGCAATCGCGCCAATGCTATTAACTTATTGCTATGAGGGCGGATAATTCCGAATTTATGAGTGTTGTTCACTTTAAAGTTATTGAATTTTAAGAGGTAATAAAAAAACGGACACTAGATATCCTAATGATTCTAAGGCATTTCAAATATCGCTACAAGATAACTCTTGGAAATCTGTACCTATTTAATAACTTAACCTACAGGTTTAATTTCATTTTTTATGCCGTATCGAACCAGTCGACTTTTTTGAATTTAAAATTATGTTTTTTAATAGAAAGTTGATGAGTATCAAAAAATATTCTGCTACTTGGTTAATTAATAGCTTTCATTTTTAGGTGTATCAATTAGTGCATAAAATGATGGGCCATTATATGTACAAATGCTGATTCAATGCTCGCCCGTCATGCCTTTGGGAATTATCGATGAGCCGAGTGCTCTATAAGAAGGCGAAAGATGTTATTACTGCAGGAAATCGCATTTTTCTGAATGTTTGCTTTGGATATGAGGCTATAAATGACTTAATGCGACCAACATGGAGCAATCTGTCGCCCGGATCAGGCAAACAAATAGAATCATGCGACTACTATTGCCGGCAATGCCTCCAGTCGCCTTTTGTTTTCCCGGCCAGAGGCTACAAACATCATTCCATTTATGCGCTTATGGATACAAATGGCACTACGCGATAGCGGATGCTTTGCATTTTTGCCTTGCGAATAACGAAAAAACGCCTGGCCCTATCGCTTCCGGGGACTATTAGTCATGGACGATTAAAAACGTTAGTAAGGTATTGGAGGTGACAAATGAACAAAGGCAACGCTGTACCTGCAAAATCCGCCGCCGTTGTGGTTGTCGATTTTCAGAACTACAAACTTCGGAGCATCGCTCACGAATATGTCAGACTCTTAGCCGAATACGGCGTAGAAGCCGCCTCGTTATGGAGCATGGATAAGTTGGCGAATAATATAGAAAAAAAACAGTTTAACCAGTTTGTCCAGCAGGAAATGCGCAAATACGGTTTTGTAGCTCGCGAGCATTAGTACAGGAAGGTGACGACTTGAATCCGGTCATGTGGCAGCCTTCACTAGAAAGGCGGGAAAAAGCCATTATCACCGCTTTTATAGCCAGAGTACGAGAAAGCTACGGGGCTAACGTCACAGACTATGAAAATCTATACCGCTGGTCCATTGCCGAACCGGCGGCGTTTTGGGATCTGTTGTGGCAATTTGCCGGTATTATCGCTAGTCATAAAGGGATGCAAATTGTAGCGGATGCCGGCAAAATGCCCGGCGCCAGGTGGTTTCCCGAGGCGCGGCTTAATTACGCGGAAAATCTGCTGCTTAAAGGCCATGAAAATCAGTATGCCATTATTTTCCATAGCGAAAACGGAGAAAGCCAACGCTTGTCTTATGACGAGCTATACCGCCGCGTATCACAGCTCGCGCAGGCACTGCGTCGCGATGGTATTAGACCGGGCGATCGGGTTGCCGGCATTCTGCCGAACCGGCCTGAGAGCATTATCGCGATGCTAGCCACAGCGAGTCTGGGAGCAATCTGGAGCAGTTGCTCACCGGATTTTGGCGTGGCCGGTATCGTGGATCGTTTCAGCCAGATCACTCCCAAAATATTGTTTATCGGCGACGGTTATTTTTTTAACGGCAAGGTCTTTGACCGCTCCGGCCAGATAGCGCCGCTGCTCCAGGCCATGCCATCCATTGAAAAACTGGTGTTGATTCCCGTGCTAAACAATTTCGAGGGAACGAATGAAAATCGGGTGGCGCTTTGGCTGGATTACTTGGCCAGTTTTCCGGATGACCGCCCCATTGCCTTTGCCCAACGGCCATTTGATGCCCCGCTTTTCATTCTCTATTCATCGGGCACGACAGGCCCTCCGAAATGCATTATCCACAGAGTTGGCGGCACGCTGATCCAGCACATCAAGGAACACAGGCTGCATACCGATATTCATGCCGGCGACCGTCTGTTTTATTACACGACCTGCGGCTGGATGATGTGGAACTGGCTGGTTTCAGGCCTGGCATCCGGCGCTACGCTGGTGCTTTATGACGGCTCGCCGCTTTACCCTGCCGCCGATGCCCTGTTTGATTTAATCGATGCGTACCGGATTAATGTTTTCGGAGTTTCCGCCAAGTATATCGATGCGCTTAAAAAAGCATCTGTAAAGCCCCGGAAAACACATAACCTGGCCTCGCTCAGAACGATCTTATCGACCGGCTCGCCGCTGGCGCCGGATAGCTTTGATTTTGTCTATCAGTCGATCAAATCCGATGTCTGCCTGTCCTCGATTTCAGGCGGTACCGACATTATTTCCTGTTTTGTGCTGGGATGCCCGATTCTGCCTGTGCGGCGCGGTGAAATTCAGTGCCGGGGCCTGGCCATGAAGGTCGATGTCTTCGATGATGAGGGGCGGTCGCTGCAGGGACAGAAAGGCGAACTGGTTTGCACGGCGCCCTTTCCGTCCATGCCGGTGGGTTTCTGGAATGATCCGGAACAACGTCAGTATCATGCGGCCTATTTTGAAAAATTTCCCGGTGTCTGGAGCCATGGCGATTACGTTGCCTTAACCGATCAGGGCGGCATGATCATATACGGCCGATCCGATGCCGTTCTGAATCCGGGAGGCGTCAGGATAGGCACGGCGGAAATATACCGGCAGGTAGAACAAATCGATGAAGTGCTGGAGAGTGTAGTCGTCGGGCAAGATTACCATGGAGACTGCCGGCTTATTTTGTTTGTGGTTTTACGTCCTGGGATACAGCTAACCGATCAGTTAACAGCAGCCATCAAGCAGCACATCAGAGAGAATGCCTCGCCTCGCCATGTGCCTGCCCTGATCCTGCAAGTGACCGACATTCCGCGTACCAAAAACGGCAAAATTGTTGAACTTGCGGTGCGCGATATCATTCATGGCCGTCCTGTCAAGAATCAACAGGCGCTAGCTAATCCCGAAGCGCTCAAGCAGTTTAGCCGGATTGTGTCATTGCTTCGATGAGCCGATTCAATAAAAAATATTTGAAGTGAATAAGAGCTAGTTAGCTATAGTAACGTCAAGAAAAAAGAGTGTGCCTTTTCAAAATAGAAGTTTTGTTATCAATGACACAACCGCTACCACCGGAGGTCTTCTGTCAATTTTTCTGGTAATAAGTTCCTCAAAAACCAGCACTTAAATATAATTTATGTTTTAAAAAAGCAAAATATATTACAAAATCAAAATTCACTCTTGATTAGGCAATAATTTGATTGCACCTGCGCAGACGCTTTTCATCATAGAAACAGCGAAAACCTAATCAACAACATTACTCGTACATAATGAAAGAGACAGTAGTAACCTCAAAAGCAAATATACCCTCCCTTGACGGATGGCGCGCCTTAGCCATATTAATCGTTCTTTTAAGCCATGCGGGATGGGGGAAAATCATACCTGGCGGCTTAGGCGTTACCTTATTCTTCTTTTTAAGTGGCTACCTAATAACTACCTTAATAATGGAAGAATATCGTCGGGACCAGGCCATCAATATCTGCAATTTCTATATCCGTCGCATCCTCCGATTAGTCCCAACTCTCACAATAACTCTGCTCATCGCCTACGGATTAACATTATTTCAACTGCTTCCAGGTGGAATAACTTGGCAAGGCTTCTTAGCTCAACTTTTCTACTTTGCCAATTACTATACGCTCTTTTTCGATCCAGGAAGTACAACTCCGCAAGGCACAGGCATTTTGTGGTCTCTTTCCGTTGAGGAACACTTCTATATCGCGTACCCTCTAATTGTTTCCGTGATTTTGACAAAAACGAAAGGACGTCATATGGCTTTCATTTTTGCAGCAGCCTGCATCGGCGCTTTAGTTTGGCGAGTTCATCTTTCAGGAGCAGTGGACTTCAACCCAAACCGAACCTATTATGCAACAGATACACGCTTTGATTCTATTCTCTACGGCTGTGTTCTCGCCTTAGTCAAGAATCCAGCATTCCCCACCGAGAGACATGCTATGATGAAAAAACATCACAAAATTGTTTTCATCATCAGCCTCATAGCGCTTGCATTCACAATTTTATACCGAGATCCACAGTTCCGAGAAACATTTCGCTACTCTCTACAAGGCATCGCTCTAATGCCACTTTTTTACCTATCAATTAAATTCTGGCGCAGTACCCCTTTCAAATTTCTAAATGTAAGACCTATTAAAATAGTGGGCGTCTATTCGTACTCCATCTACTTAATACACTATATTTTTATTAAACTGATCAACCCCCATACCAATTCGCCTATAATTATATTTGCGCTTTCTGCAGTTTTAGCCATAGCTTATGCAGCAATAATGGACAAATATGTAGAGCGATTCTTTAAAGATCTGCGGAAATCCTTCCGTTGAATTAAAGTTTTATGGCATAAATCGTACGGTTGAGCAGCTACCTAAAGATAAAAGCAAAAGATTTTGTCCAGTCTAGGGACCCTTGATGACTGCTAATGGGCAGTCATCAATTCACGCCGCTGCTCATCCAGCCCGTCCCAAAATGCCGCAACGCCATCAAGCATTTCACAACCGTAATGAATGAACTGGTCTTCATCCAATTGCTGGGTAAAATAGAGTTCCTCCAGTTCTTCCTGCGTGTGCGTGGCATGCTGGGCTTCCAGTTTATCGTGCCAGACAAAAAAGCCTAAGGGCAGCTTAACGCCAGTCCGCTCGCTGAAACGTTTAAAACCAGTGATCAATTGCCCCCAGAATCCGGCAGCGGCCCAGTTTTCTACCGCGTAACTGGCTGCCTGAGAAATCTGGTAGTTATCGCCGCCGTATAGCCGGATTAATTCATTGCAGAAAAACAGCGTGGCATCAGTGCCGTGTTTCGGCTGCCCTATATCGGCAAAATTCAGATCCAGCTTTTTGGCGATGGCATATAACCATTCAAAATGGCCTGCGGAAAAATGAAATGTACTGCCTTCTATGCTGCCGTCGGTAGACCCCAGATCATGATCATCGGTTTTTTGCACAGTGGATTTGAAGCTGACGCCCAGTTCGTTGGCCAGGATTTCTTTCGATGCCCGCATGGTTTCCAGCGTATCGGCATGAATCATCTTGTTGAGTTGAGCGATCAGGAACTGGTTGGAAAATACGGAAAACTGAACGATAAACGCTTTAATCTGGTTCAGGTTTTGGTCGCCTTGTTCAAACCATAGCGTATAGGGATTGTGCATGATCACCCGGTGCTGAAGCAGTTCCTTATTAATGCGCTGCTGAAATTTCAGGAACTGCCTGGCTTTATCGATTGAATACCCGATTTGGTGTTCACTGAGAGCCGCCAGGGACGACAGGCTCAATCCTTCGATATGGTGTTGTTGTGCAAGGCTTTTCAACGATTCGCAAGCAACGTCTCGCATGATGCACCTCTGAATATTAAAGTGGTTGTCACCTAAGACTAAATCTCTATGAGATAAGTTGCACACCACAACAGCATCAGGTGGCCTGGAAACTAATGGCACTTAAGTTAATCTTAGGGTGTATAGATTGCGAGGGAGATAGTGCCATGAATAGTGCATCCAATCCCGTCGGCACTGATGGTTTTGAGTTTGTGGAATATACAGCGCCCGACACCCGAGAGCTGGAAAATCTGTTTATGCAGATGGGCTTTACCGCCATCGCTCGGCATCGGTCCAAGGATGTCGTACTGTACCGGCAGGGCAATATCAATTTTATTATCAATCACGAACCCAGCAGTTTTGCCCAGGCTTTTGCCAAAGTGCACGGCCCGTCCATTTGCGCGTTCGCGATTCGCGTCAAGGATGCCGCCGAATGCCTGGCCCACGTGATTAGCCTCGGCGCGGAACCCCAGCGCAGCGATGTCGGACCTATGGAACTGAATATTCCAGCCATCCGGGGCATTGGCCGCAGCCTGATCTATTTCGTAGACCGTTACGGCGATCATTCCATTTACGATGTCGATTTCGTGCCGTTTGAAAACGTCGAGTTAAAACCTGCCGGCCTCGGGCTTACCGACATCGATCATCTGACCCATAATGTCTACCATGGCGGCATGGACAAATGGGCCGAGTTTTACCAGCGGTTATTCAATTTCCGCGAAATCCGCTATTTCGATATTCACGGCAAAGCCACCGGTTTAAAGTCCAGGGCCATGGTCAGCCCTTGCGGCAAGATACGCATTCCGGTCAATGAGCCGACCGATCCCAAATCCCAGATTCAGGAATACCTGGATGCCTATCATGGCGAAGGGATTCAGCATATCGCCCTGCATACCAATGACATCTACGCCACCGTGGAACAACTGCGCGCCAACGGCATTGGCTTTATGGATGTGCCCGATACTTACTACGAGGCCGTTGACCGGCGCGTGCCGGGCCACGAAGAAGACCTGGAGCGGCTGCGACGCGACCGCATACTGATCGATGGCTCGCCGGAGCGCGGCATCGGCCTATTGCTGCAAATTTTCACCAATACCGTCATCGGGCCGATCTTCTTTGAGATCATTCAAAGAAAAGGCAATGAAGGCTTTGGCGAAGGCAATTTTCAGGCGCTTTTCGAAGCGATTGAACTCGACCAGATCAAACGCGGAGTCATCTGATGAGCTGGATACGCATACCCAAAACAGAAGGACGCGCCTCACGGCAGGCGCATGCCGACCTGCCGGCCGGCACCTTCGAACGCGAACTGGGCAAGGAAGGCTTTTACGGGCCGGCGACGCAAATGCACCATCGCCACCCGCCCACAGGCTGGAAATCGATCGAAGGCCCTCTGCGGCCGCGCGCCTTCGATGCGAAGAAATTGGCCTCGCTTACCGATTGCCCCTGGCATGCGAGCCTGCTGTTCAGCAATGCCCATGTGCAGATCCGTTTTTTGAAATTGCAGACCAGCATGGATCATTTGGTGCGCAACGCCGACGGCGATGAACTGATTTTTATCCATCAGGGCTCAGGCGATCTGTTCTGCGATTACGGCCATTTGAGTTTCCGCGAAGGCGACTACCTGATGCTGCCGCGCGGCACGCAATGGCGCATGAACGTGATGGAACCGATCCAGGCACTGATGATCGAGGCCACCAATGACAGCTACCAGCTGCCGGACAAAGGCCTGGTCAGCCAGCAGGCGATTTTCGACCCGGCCGTGCTGGACGCGCCGGCCATCGATGACGCCTTTATCGACCAGCAGGATAACGAGGAATGGCGCGTCATCGTCAAGCGCCGGCAGCAATTGAGCACCATCACCTACCCATTCAACCCGCTGGATGCGGTCGGCTGGCACGGCACGCTGATGCCGGTGCGCCTGAACTGGCTCGATATCAGGCCGTTGATGAGCCATCGCTATCATGTGCCGCCGTCGGCGCACAGCACGTTTGTCGCCAGCCGTTTCGTCGTCTGCACGTTTGTGCCGCGGCCGTTCGAGTCCGATCCCCATGTCCTGAATGTGCCGTTCTTCCACAGCAACGACGACTATGACGAGTTGATTTTTTACCATTACGGCCAGTTTTTCTCCCGGGATCATATTTATCCGGGCATGCTGACGCTGCATCCGAGCGGCATTCCGCACGGCCCGCACCCGAAAGCGCTAAAGAACGCCGACAGCAAGCGCAGCGGCATGACCGATGAGGTGGCCGTCATGGTCGATACTCGCGATGCGCTGACCGTATCCGAGCAGGCCGCCGCTGTCGAATGGCCCGAGTACGTGGATTCCTGGAAATGAAACTGGGCACGCTTAAAACAAGATATCGGGATGGCACGCTGATTGTCGTCGACAGGCAGCTGACACGCTGCGTCATGGTGCCCGATATCGCCTTGACGCTGCAGGCGGCGCTGGACGACTGGCGTGACATCAGGCCCAGGCTGGAAGCTGTGTATCAACTGCTGAACAGCGGCGCCTGCGCCTCCATGCCGTTTGAACCGGAGCAAATGGCCGCTCCGTTGCCCAGAGCTTATCAATGGCTGGACGGCAGCGCTTACCTGAGCCATGTCGAGCGTGTGCGCAAAGCCAGAGGCGTACCTTTGCCGCCCAGTTTATTCGACGACCCGCTGATGTATCAGGGCGGCTCCGATACATTGCTCGGCCCGCATGAGGCTATCGTTGCCGCCAGTGAGGATTACGGCATCGATTTTGAAGCCGAAGTCGCCGTCATTACCGATGACGTACCGATGGGTGTCTCGGCGGCTGATGCCGCCGCCCATATCCAGCTGATTACGCTGGTCAATGACGTATCGTTGCGCAACCTGATTCCAGGGGAATTAGCCAAGGGATTCGGCTTTCTGCACGGCAAGCCGGCCAGCGCCTTCTCGCCTGTCGCCGTGACGCTTGATGAACTGGATGGCGCCTGGCAGGACAATAAACTGCATCGGCCGCTGACCGTACACTGGAATAATCAGTTATTCGGCCAGGCCGATGCCGGCGCCGACATGCAGTTCGATTTTGCGCGATTGATCAGCCATGCCGCCAAAACGCGGTGCCTGGGCGCCGGCACGATTGTCGGCTCGGGCACGGTCAGCAATTATGACCTATCGGCCGGACATTCGTGCCTTGTAGAGAAGCGTGTCGTTGAAATCATTGAGTCCGGTACGGCCGTGACGCCGTTCATGCGTTATGGCGATCGGGTAAGAATAGAGATGTTGACCCCGCAGGGACAGTCCATTTTTGGTGCTATCGAGCAGGTCGTCAAGCCATGTCCATAATCTTGTACAGCTATTACAGAAGCTCTGCCTCGTTCCGGGTACGGATTGCGCTGAACATCAAACGGATCGATTATGAAATCCGCCCCGTGCATCTGTTGAGAGACGGCGGCGAACAACACCGTGAGGATTATCTGAAAATCAATCCCCAAGGTCTGGTGCCGACTTTGATCGATGGAGGCACCGTTTTGGCTCAGTCCTCGGCGATTGTCGAATACCTGGAAGAAGTTTACCCAACCCCTGCATTACTGCCCAAGTCGGCCGTTGACCGCGCCTATATGCGCTCATTGGTACAGCTGATCGCCTGCGACATCCATCCGCTGAACAATCTACGCGTGCTGCAATATCTCAAGGAGACGCTGAATTACGATGATGCGCAGCACGCCTGGTATTGCCATTGGATTCAGAAAGGCTTTTCGGCCATGGAACTGCTGCTGGAACAGCATGACTGCAATGGCCTGTCCTGCCTGGGCAACGGTCCTGGCATGGCCGATGTGTTTCTGGTTCCGCAGGTTTACAACGCCTTGCGCTTTAACTGCCCGATGCATGAATTCCCGCTGATCAGCCATATTTATGAAAACTGCATGCAGCAGTCCGCTTTCCTGAATGCCGCGCCTGAAAATCAGCCTGATGCGGTAAAATAAGCGTTTTGGATGCGCTTCGCCTTTGTGCGCCTCACTTTTAATAATGCGGAAACCCGGCATGGGCAGCTCCGAAATGCTGGGTTTAGCAACCCAGCCTCCCCCCTGCTTTGCCAAGATCAAGGCAAAATCCACGGTAGGGTACGCACCGCGTACCTGTTCAGGGCTTTTCGGTACACCACAAGTCTGGAAAGGTACGCGATGCGTACCCTACGAAGATTGGAAGACTCCAAATGAGCCTGCCAGCCGCTAAAAGCTGCGGTGCGCAGCGCGGCAAACGGGATAAAACCACCCGTGCATAACATCAGTTATAGTTTATCCTGACGATCCCCCCAGCTTACAAGATCCTGAACCCAGTAAGAGAAATTGCGCGGACCGTTTGGGCTTTCAGCGGCTTTATCGAACAGTATCAAAGCCCGTCCGATCCCCCGGCGCCGATACCCTTGCTTCTGCTTGGGCAACATTTGATCGCGCCAGGTGCCGAAATTGATATAGGTATAGTTCTGCGACTTCTCCGGCATATCAAAATCCAATTCCTCCTCTAAGGGAATGTGGGTATGTCCTTCGCCGTGAATACGGAAACCGTAATTGCGGTATTCGTCCAGAAATGACGGAAACGCCAACATTTCCTTATAAGAAGGCGCAGACCGTTGCCACTTCTGCAATTTGGCCAATAATCGCATGACCACGTAGATGAATCCCAGCTCGATCCTGGCGTTGAGCAGCTTCAGCACATTCATGACCGGCTTGGCAGTGCGCAGTATCCAGCGGCGTGTCGCTGGGGCACTGTCAAATGTAAAGTCCCAGCTGAGCCAGCCATGGACCGAATTCAGCAATTCGTCTTCAATGATCTTTCTGACCTGACTTAGGCATTTATCCTCCTTTCTGAGTTTCTGCGTCTCCTCAATAATGCGTTGTATCGCCGTAAAGGTAGGCCGGTAAAGATCCAGCTCTTCCAGAACCTTCTCCAGCCGGCGGATGCTTTTTTCCTGATCCGGATTCAGCGCGTGCAAATCTATTTCCATTGCGGCCAATCTTTTCTTCGCGCGGAAAATGAATCCCGACAATAATCCGGCGGCGACCGTATCGCCGAAACAAGCTTCGGTGAACGGTTTATAGGCCATGCTCCGCCATAAATCGAGCTGCCAGCCGTCCCCGACAGTCCAGCCAGGCTCCGGACCTTGAACGCTGAAAGAGCGGCTGTTGTCTTGATCCCGCCATTGGCCGTGGGTCACAAGCAGCCGGAATCCACGATCCGCCCAATAAAACGGCAGCCAGGGAACGCTGCTGAGATCGAAATAATGGTTTTCATTATCGAAATACATCTTGCCGATCCAACGCCGGTAATCATCCGACAGGGTTTCCACAGGCTGATTGAGACACTTTTCGTAAAACAGTTTCAGCGCCTCGCCGTCGGCGAGGATTTCCTTGTCATGATTTCCGAACAGAACCAGCGTCCTGACCTTTGCCCGGCAAGGCTTATTTTCGTGCTTTTCACTTTTAAAGGAATATTGTTCGGGTGAGCCTTGAAACTCCTTGAGCAAATGGAAAAAACCGGTTTTCTCGCCGGGCGTTCGCGGCCGGGTGTGGATTTCTATGATGCCCTGCAGAATCTCGTGCAAGATCGTTTTGAATTGAGGATCTTGGCGCTGCCAGGGATATACGCCGTGTTCGGCCCATCGCTGGGTGCGGATCATGTCGACCACATCGCCCACCAGTACAATGGTCAGTTCATCAATATTGAAATGCCCGCAGAGATCGACGATGTTGTCGAAAACCTCTTCCCAGACGACATCGTCAGCGCTCTGGTTGCCCACGGTGCCGTCAGTGAAATGCAAATCGCTGAAACAGATACATAACCGGTTGGGACGGTTTGGCTCATCCGGATCGGAAAAACCGGCTTCTTTCAGCAGATAGAACCCTTTAGGCAGATCAGTTTTTTCGGCAGGGATGGTGCTCATGACGATGATCTCCTAATTTCTCTGACTTTCCAGGAATTCCAGAAGGCGCGGAAAAATATCCACATGGACATTCTTGCCCATAAACACATCCTGATGGCCATAGTTGGGAAATACCTGCAATTGGTGCCGGCCTGGAACGATTTTTTCCAAACGCTCATGGCAGACGATGTTGGAGTCGGTGAACACGCGGTTCTGCTGGCCGGTCATGAACAGCACCGGCGTTTCGATCTCGTCCGCATAAGCGAAGTAATCGTCGGGCAGGTTTTGATACTTGGGATTGCCGGTCTCGAACTTTACGGCCGTATTATTGGCGTTCACCATCTTGAGCACATGCCGGTAGTAATGCACGCCGACGCCGCCGTACAAGTCGCCTCCGCGCCGGTGGGTGACATCCAGCAGATTGTCGTGGTTGTACAAGGCCGGAAAACCCGTGCCCCACATGAAGCTCAGTACATGGCATTCAGGTGAGTCGCATTCACGATGGAAGGCGGAAATCAGCCAGCCGAGGGCTTTTCCCAACGACCAGCCCGGCTCGCGCCGCCAGTAAGGATTGATGTACTCGACGCTGAGCAGATAATCGCATAGGAAAGGGCCTGCGTTAAGCTTGATTTTCGACCAGGCCGGCACGCGCGGCGTCAGCGATACGCTGTTGGCGATGACACTGCGGATACCGGTGACTGACTTGCCGAACAGACTCATCATGAACGACACCGACCCCAGACAATGGCAGATAACGTGGATGCGCCGCCCCTCGCCGACGGCCCGGCGCACCGCAGCAATGGCCGCAGGATGGTCGTACTGGGCGATGTCGTCCATGTTGTAGCGATTGCGGTGCAGGTTATAGGAATACCGGTTACTCATCCGGTAATCCAAGGTCCAGACATCGGTGAAATTGTTGTCCAGGAGGTACTGCACCAGGTTGTAATGTTCCGGCATGATGAACATGTCGCTGGACGTGGTCAGACCGTGAATGATGACTACGACATCGTCGCAGGGCGCCTTCTGGAAACGCAGAAGGCTCAAGCCTAAGCCATCGGCCGTAGTGAAAGGGTGCGTGGTGATCTCGGCGCCGTGCACCCCTTCCGTGGTATAAAGCGGAATCTCGCGTTCGAAGGCGCCTGCCTTTGGCATCAGTGACGGCGCGTAGGTTTCCCAGAGCGCACCGAAAAAGAACCGGCCGAAACGCTCCACTGCACCCAGCCGAGCCGGAAGGGTGGGCGCATCGGCGCGCATCGTGGTCAGCTGGTGCATGAAATCGGCCAGCTGAATGTGCAGAATGCCGGAGGCGTAAGGTGTCGCGCCGGCTTCCTGATCCGCCTGTAAATGGCCCTGATAAAGATTGGTGAACAAGGTCGTGGTGTCGCCCCACACATCCGGACCGACGTCGTTCTGTATACTTTTGAAGCCGCTCAGCGTGAATGGTTTGCCTTCAGCATTCTCGAAAAACAGCCGGTAGCGCATTTCCTTGCGGTTTCTATCGCTGGTATCCACGAACAGGTTAAATACGCCGAGCAGCACCGGACGGCGTCCGCCGACCAGATCGCCCTCGACATAACCGATCGCCTGCGCCCGATGCTCCGGCGACGCCAGAAACTGATCCACATCGTCAGTCTTGATCGTCAGATGGAACATGAAGTAGGAGTCGTCGGCCTGTCCTTGCTTGTAACCATCGTCGAAAGAGGTCTGACCGGCGGCGAGATAGCCCTTCATCTCCTCAGTGAATTGAAAGGCAATAGGAGCTTGTGTATTCGTATTCATGACGGATATTCCTGTGGCTTAGCGTTGGTTGATACCGAGGTCATCGGTGGGTTTAAGGCCGGTAATACCTTCGGCGATCCATTCCGATACGGCTGAAATCGTCGCTATCGGGTTAGAACCAACGGCGCTGGGCAGCACCGAGCCATCTGCAATATACAACCCTTGATAGCCAAAAACCTGGCCGCGGTCGTGTTCATTGGCGCTGACGACGCCCTGCTCCGGACTGTCGGCAAGAATACAGCCGCCCAGCGAGTGCACGGTGACGTTGTTGCGCATCGGCCAGTTCCAGGTGGGCAACGCCGTAAACAGCCAGGACTTGACGAACGACTTGAATTTTCTGCCGGCGTCGAGAATGGCCTCATACAATGGCATGCTGGTCGTTTGGGGCCAGTCCAGGTCCAGTCTGCCGTTTTTGAGCGCCAGTACGCCGTCCCCTTTATCCAGCCCCATGCACAATAAGACGCTGCTGCGGTAGGACACATCGTCCTTGAGCACCTGGTAGAGCAAATTGCCTACGGACCCTGTCCACTTGCCCCCGCTCAGGTTTTGCCAGATATAATTCCACAGTGTTTCCAGGATACGCCCTATTCTTTTCAGCATGCCGATCGGATTCAGGCTCGGCTGCAAGCCTTCCACGAGCCATGCCGCAAACGCCGGATAGCTGGCGTCCTCCAGCACGAAGGCCCGGTCGGGATCATGCTGTTTGAACAGATTGTAATCAGTGTACTGGGTAATCACCGGCCCATAATTGGGATTAGCCGGAGTTTTCCCGTCCACAACGAATGACAGAAAGTCGCCATTGCCGGAAAAACGCTTGCCCAGCTGCTGGCTGAGGCGAGGCAGCGTGCCGTGTTCATCGCGGCAGCGCAGCAGCAGCTCGGCGGAGCCCAGCGTACCGGCGGAAATCACGATGCGCTGGGTATCGACGTAAGCAGGGCCATCGTCGAGATGGCGATAATACACGCGGTAACCATGCGCGCCATTGGCGGTAGAATCCTCCTCGCCCCGTTCATTCAGCGGCACGATTTTCTCCGCCAGACAATCGGTTTGTATCTGCGCTTTATGCACATGCTCGGCGACGTAAAGATAATTGAGATCGAGGGTATTTTTTGAATGGGTATTGCAGCCTACGTCGCATTCTCCGCAGTAAGTGCATGAAGTCTGCACGGCGCCATAGCGGTTTTTTTCTTGGAGCCCGATCTGAGTCGGCTGTTGGAAGTCGTTGCCGAAGAATACGCAAAGATCGGCCAGTTTTGAATCACGTCCTTGATTCTGGGCAAATTGCTGGAACAGTTCAGTGCGGATGACGCGGCGGCGCGGTTCATCGCTCCATGACGGAATCGGACGTGCTCCCAGCACGGACTTGGCAACGTCATAATACGGCTGCAGGAAGGCTTTATTGAGTGATTTCGGCCATTGTCGTTCGAATACCTGTTCCGGCGGCTCAAGAAATACATTGGCATAAATCAGGGAGCCGCCGCCCAGTCCGGCACAGACCACGGTATCCATGCGGTCGAATGTACGGACATCGAACAGCCCGCGCAAATCGCGCTTTTTGATGGGATCGGGGCGTTGCGCCCGATCATCGGGCAGATTCCAGAAATTGGCCGCTATATCATGAGGTGAGCGCGGGAACGATCCCATCGGATAGCGCTTCCCGCGCTCCAGAAGTAATACCTGGCCCTTCCATTTTTGCGCCAGCCGACAGCAGCTGATAGCCCCGCCGAAGCCGCTGCCGATGATAACCGCCTCATATTTCTTATTTTGCATGCTCATGATATCTCCATAGTCGCTTATGCAATGCGTTTCGCGTTGCGTTTATTGTTATTGTGCGTAAATTTCCCTGCGAGATCGGTCCTTGAAATGCTATTGCTTGGAGAAGCAATATCCCTTACTTCCATAAAAACGATATAACCTCCTGAGCAAGAGGCTATGAAATTGATTTGGCGGCAAATACTTGCAATCGAATTAAAAAACATTCTGCAAGCTTTAACCGCAGATAATCGATTGGCCGGCTGTTTGTAACTCTGGAGACGCTGCGATTCTGACTTATGATGACGAATCTGCGCTGAAACAAGCCCCATGAACTAAAACGGGATTTCCCTTGAAATTTTCTCGTTGCAATTTCCAGATAAGCTTAAGAGACTTCTAGTGTAAAAACCTGATGGCGCTGATTTATCCCCATGCCTGCTGAGGGCTTTGAGATGTTCATAATTTAGATAGCCTCTACTTGATCTTTGGATTATATACTCATTCTCATCAATAAAAAAAGCTATTCGTAACCCCCTGATTTAACGGATATTCATTGTATATCCTATGGTTTTTTGCTGTTTTATTGATCAATGCGAGTCTTGCCAATTTATCAAAGTGGGCAGATAGGGCTGTGTCATTGCCTGAGCCGATTTCACGGCCAGACAATGCTTAGTCTGACGTTTTTCAGCATGACGCCGACCTTATTGCCAAATAAAAAAGGCCGGATAAACCGGCCTTTCTGTTCGTAGTAAATCTGATGACAACAATCAGCGCAAAAATTCTAGCACCTTCTCGGCGGCTTTCTGCTTGGCTTTGGTCTTGGCCGCCTCGGCAGCCTGTTCGGTAGTCTGAGGCGCGTTTTCAACCTGAACTTTCAGTTGCTGTACGGTTGCCGCACCGTCCTCTATGGCTTTGATTTGTTCGGGCTTGGCCTGCTCCAGCCTTTGCCTGGCCGTTTCCTTTGCCGCATCCAGCGTCTGCTCTTTAACGGCTTTCGGCGTATTTTTAACATTCTCTTTTAACTGCTGAGCTTGCTGCAGTAGCTGCTGGGCTTCAGCCGCCCTTTTGGCCTTCTCCGGCTCCGCCGAGTTAGCGGCATCGACTGCCAATTGTTTGGTCACCGCTTCCAGTAAACTATCTCCAGCCAGCGCCGCGCCGGACGCCATCAACAAGGAACCGAATAAAATTGCTTTGTTTCGCATGAGTCTCACTCTCAGTAAATAATGATCTGAAACAGTAACATAGTACCGCAAATCTGAACCATTGATGAATTTATTGCAGAGGGCGAGTCGGATGCCAAGATCAAATTTAATGTCAGGCGGGGAAAAAGCGCTTGCCTTCATTCACGGAAAATTGAACGCCGCAGCCACATACAGCAGCAGGGCCATAAAAACCAGTACGGTAAAACCGAATTGCATGGCGATCAGCGTCGCCAGTATGGCGCTGATGACGGAGGCGCAGCCATTGATGCCCCAGGCCCATGGAATCAGCGCCGGCGCGGTCCGTCCGAGGCTGTCCATCCCCATCGGAAACGGCATGCCCATGAAAAAGCCCAGCGGCGCGATCAGCAATATCGAAAACACCAGCCGGCTGCTGCCGCCCAATTCCAGCAAGAAGCCGGTCAAGGCTTCAAAACCAAGGATATAGATCGCACTGAACAAGGCAATACCGGCTACCGGCCATCGAACCATCGATTTTGCTTTGTGATCGCATAATCTTTTTGAAAACAGGCTGCCCGCGCCGGCGCTGAGCAAAAACGTACACAATACCGCCGTAACGGCATAAATCGGATGATGCAGAATCAGGATGAATTTCTGGATGAAGGCTATTTCAATAAAGAAAAAAGCCAGACCCAGACAGACAAAATAAACCACAACCTGCCGATAGCCCTGGATGCCGGATTTTATGCCCAGTCTGTCTTTGCCCAGGACCAGCGGCAGCGCAATCAGAACCAGGCTGGCCAGCACAGCCTGCAGCAATGCGGCGACCAGCAACAGATAACCGCTTTCCAGCAGCGACATGCCGCCCTGCCCTAATAACGGCACAATCTCCGGCAGGGTCTTCCATTTGAAAAAATGGAAGAAGTAAGGCCGATCGTCCGTCGCCGGTTCGATATTGAATTTGTAATCATCTATGAAAGCTTCGCCGCCAGCACCCAACAGGGCTGTTGCCGCCTGATAGAAATACGGCTGCGACAAGATATTGAAGCGATTGATCTCTTCGGGCTTGATGCCGGGATAATAAGCCAGGTCGAAACTGCGTTCGCTGCTGAACTGCTTGAGATTACTGATTTCCTGATCTGAAAAAGGCCCGTTTTTAATCAGCAGCGTGCTAGTCTGCCAGCTGCGGATCAGCACAATACGCTGCTCGGGATCTTTTATCTTTAACGCCTTGCACGCATTCACGACCGTCGCCAGCAGTTTTAACGTATCCCGCGGCGGCATCTTGATCCAGCGGGTGATGCTCAGATAGCCGTCCGGCGACAGATGCCGCAGATCAGCCTGTATCGACTGTTCGGTATAAAGATAACTCTCGGACAGCGCATAAAGCCCCGCCGCCGAGGCCCCGAACGCATCCAGCAGGGAAATGTTGATCAGGTCGTAGCGTTCATTGCTGGTAGCCACAAATCCGCGCGCCTCGCCTATGTGCAGGCTGACATGCGGATTCTGGTAAATACGGCCTGCGAAATCGGCGTATTTTTTCTCGACCAGGCCGACTACCTGCGGATTGAGTTCAACCGCATCGATACGCTGAACGGTGTGATAATGCGCCTGCAGGATATCGCTGCCGGTGCCCGCCCCCAGGATCAGGATATTCTGCAGCGAGCGCAGATGATAAGGCAGTGCCGAAGTGGTCTGGTCCAGATAACTTAACGTTTCCGGATTGCCGTCGTAACGGTCGATCGCGGTCATATTGTCGGCGTCGGTAAAGACGGCCAGCTGTTCGGGCGGTTCGGTCGTGGCATTGAGGCTCAACCCCGGCGCGTGGCGCAGCGGCGTAATGGCGCTTTTTACCACATCTATCAAGCCCAACGGACTGGAATAGCGATCGATGACTTTCGTGCCCGGCACTCTCAGCATCTGGCTCTCGCCTTTGTACGGCGAAACATTCAGCCTAAGCCAGCCGGTCATCGCCACAGTCGCCGCCAAACCAACAATAATGCCGGCACTGAACCGGAATTTCGTCTCTTCCGGCTGCGCCCGAAAACTGTAATGCGACACGATGACCGCCGCCGCAATGCCCAGCACGGCCAAAACGGTCAGTATCTTTTCGGGAAACAGCAGGAACAGCAACAGGATAATGCCGATGCTGCCGGAACCGGCGCCAAGCAGGTCCGCCCCATAAACAAACGACACGCGGGTCTGGTAATGATAAAAAGACAGACCGATCACATTGGCCGCAAAAAAGAACGGCAACATCAGCAGCAGATACAGTAAAAGTAAATAGAACAATTGTATCGGCGCCCACAGAATCTCTTCGGGATTGAAGGGAATCATCTGAGCCAGGGCGAAGCAGACAGGCCCCGAAAAACTGAACAACAAAATGTTGGCCGTGACCGCGGCCGGGAACCGGCGCTGCAGCGCATCGCGGTTCAGCGCCAGAAAGACGCCGCTGACGCCATACCCGAGCAGCGCCAGACTGATGATCATATAGGCGAAATGGTGCCACTGGATGATCGAGAACAGGCGCATCAGCAATACCTCATACGCCAGCGCGGACGCCGAGATAATGGCTATCGCCAACAGGTAGGAGCGGGCCGGTTTTGCTTCGGTCATTTAGTGCTCACCGGTCAGCGGCACAAAGGAAACCGGCAGGATCTGCCGGGTCGTTACCTTGCCGTCCGCATCCTTGATCACCAGCACCAGATGCTGCACCATGAAGCGGCTGCCAACCGGTATGATCATGCGCCCCCCCGGTTTCAGCTGCTTGATCAGCGGCGGCGGAATGTGGCTGGCCGCGGCGGTGACGACTATCGCATCGAAAGGCGACTCGGACGGCCAGCCGTAATAGCCGTCCCCGATCAGTGTCTGCACATTGCTGTATCCCTGCTTCTTCAAGTGTTCCTTTGCCTGCCGGCCCAGCCCCTCGATAATTTCTATGGTAAATACCGCATCGGTCAGCTCGGCCAGGATGGCGGCCTGATAGCCTGAGCCGGTGCCGATTTCCAGCACCCGGTCGCCTTTCTCAAGGTTCAGCAGATCGGTCATGACCGCCACGATATAAGGCTGGGAAATGGTTTGCCCGTAACCGATAGGCAGCGGCCTGTTGTCATAGGCGTAAGGGATCTGATCTTCCGGCACAAACTCATGCCTCGGCACTTTGAGCATGGCATCCAGCACTTTTTCATCGAGCGCGCCCTTGTCGAGAAACCGCTGACTCCCCCTGACGCCGAGCTTGATGACATCGATCATCTCCTGGCGCTGCTTCAGGAAACTCTCTTCGGCCATGGCAGCGGCGCAGCACAGAGACAACAGCCAGGCCAAAGCGAGCCCTTTGGGAACGGAGCGATAGGTTTTTGACATGCAGACAACCTCCGGATGCAATCTGTATCAAATAAAGCGCTCATGGGCTCATGCATTTGATGATACGGGCCCGCCTTAACGATTTTCGGTTATTTTGCCGGCTTGTCCATGATTCGAATCATTTGCTGACTAATGCGGCGGCCCGATCCGCTCCGGACTTTCATATGCCGGCCGGCAAGCAGTGCTTTTTATTCGCCAAAAACTATTTTGGCCGCCAAACCTCTAAATGCAGCAGAGATCAGCTCAACTTTTTACCTAAAGCATAGGTTCATCACATGCCGCGCTATCGAAAATCCCTGTTCATCTTTCGCCGTGACTTACGCCTGTTCGACAATACCGGCCTGAACGCGGCGCTGGCCCAATCCGAACAGGTTCTGCCGGCTTTCATTTTCGATCCCCGACAGATAGAACCGCATCCATATCAGAGCCAGCCGGCCTTGCAGTTTATGCTGCAGGCTTTGGAAGACCTGCAACAGCAAATCGCCGAACAGGGCGGCGACTTGTATTGTTTTCATGACTTGCCTGAAAATGTGATTAGCCAGCTGCAAATCAACGAATCGATCGAAGCCGTCTTCGTCAATCGCGATTACACGCCGTTCAGCCTGCGGCGCGATGCCCGGCTGCAACAACGGTGCCGGCAGCTTGGGCTTGATTTCCATAGCGCCGGCGACCTGTTATTGACCGAGCCGGAACAAGTCCTTAAAGACAACCAAAAACCCTACCTGATATTTACGCCGTTTCATAAGCGGGCCCGGCAGTTTTCTGTCACGCTGCCGCAATCCTTAAGCTCCGGAACGCTAATCAAGCCAACGGCTACTAATAGTCATCCTGAGCTGATCAGTACGTTTAAAAAGCCGCATCATAATGTACTGCAAGGCGGACGCAAGGTTGCATCGGCACTGTTGAACTGCATGGATCAGTGCCGTGACTATGCCCGGCAACGCGATATTCCTGCTCTGGCAGCGACGACCGGCCTGTCGGCCTATCTGAAATTCGGCTGTTGCTCGATACGGGAGGCTTACTACGGCATTGTGGAAGCCCTGGGCGACGAACATCCTTTACTCAGGCAACTATACTGGCGCGATTTTTTTACCCATATTGCCTTTCATTTTCCGCATGTTTTCGGTCAGGCTTTTCACCGGCAATTCGATGCGATTGCCTGGCGCAATGATCCCGATGAATTCGAAGCCTGGACCCGTGGCCTAACCGGCTTTCCGATTATCGATGCAGGCATGCGGCAGCTGAATGAAACCGGCTGGATGCACAACCGCGTGCGCTTGCTGACCGCTTCGTTCCTGATCAAAGACCTGCATATCGGCTGGCAGTGGGGCGAGCGCTATTTTGCCCAGCACCTGATCGATTACGATCCCTGTGTGAACAACGGCAACTGGCAGTGGGCAGCCTCGACCGGCTGCGATGCGCAACCGTATTTCCGCATTTTCAATCCCTGGCTGCAGCAGCAGAAATTCGATGCCGATTGCGTTTACATCAAGCACTGGCTGCCCGAACTGCGGCCCTTCCCTGCCGCGGTTATCCATCGATGGTACAAGCAGGCGCAGCCGGGCGATTATCCGGCGCCGATCATCGATCACGCCCAGCGCAGCCAACAGGCCAAAGCGCTGTTTCAGCACATTCACTAAGATCCGGAGATTCAACTATGCCTTACTTACCCCTGCTGCTACTGATGCTGGTTTCCGGCTGCACCGGCCTGCCGTCCGGCGTCAAACCCGTCACCGGCTTCGAACTCAACCGATACCTCGGCAAATGGTATGAAATTGCCCGCCTCGACCACAGCTTTGAACGCGGCCTGACCGATGTCACGGCCGAATACAGCCTCAGAGACGATGGCGGCGTCAGCGTGCTGAACAGCGGCTTCAATGCCGAGGCCGGCCAGCGCCAATCGGCCGAAGGCAAGGCTTACTTTGTTGAATCGCCTGATGTTGGGCGCCTGAAAGTTTCGTTTTTCGGTCCATTCTATGGCGCTTATAACATCATTGCCCTGGATAAAGCCAACTACAGCTACGCCAATAGTTCGGACACTTTTATGCGGCAATCGTCCCGTAGTCACTGAATTCGTCAAATAGTTGGGCTATTTTTTCGCAATCTCTGCTCAGGCCTAACTTGTCGAAAAGTCGTAACAGCA